>JAISYD010000018.1 GCA_031270145.1 Planctomycetota bacterium | reverse complement strand
GCGTGATTGACGCCATTGAAAGCGACTGGGGGAATGCAATCGAGCCAGCCTGTTGCCGCCTGGCGCACGGCGGTTTATCGTGGTTCGAGGAATGGATGATGCCAGACACGGACAAAATTGACGGGATCGCCGCCGGCGCCAACGCCGGCACCGTTTTGATTGTCGAGGATTCGGCGATTATCCGGCGGCTGATCAAGGATCAGGTCAAAAAACTGGGTTACGAGGCCCGCGAGGCCGAGAATGGCAAGGTGGCCCTCGACTCCATGCTTGAATCGCTCCCCGACTGCGTCATCCTCGACCTGATGATGCCGGTAATGACCGGCCCCGAATTGCTGGACGAGATGCAGAAGCGCGAGGATCTCCGGCAGGTGCCGGTGATCGTGGTGACCGCCCTCTCCGATATGGACAAAATCATCTTCTGCATTGAAAAAGGCGCCGCCGACTATATGCAGAAGCCCTTCCGGGCCCAGGTGCTGAGGGCTCGCCTCGCCTCCTGCATCGAGCGCAAGAAATTCCATGATCTGGAAATGCGGCTGCAAAAGCAGTTGACCGAGCAGAACACCATCCTGGAGGAGCGGGTGAGGCGGCAGGTCGAGCAGATAACCGCCGCCCAACTCAGCACCATCTTCGCCATGTGCAAACTGGCTGAATCGCGCGACGTCGACACCGGCGAGCATTTGGAGCGGGTTCGGGAGATATGCCATGTACTGGCCAGGCGTTTCCTGGAAAAGCCGAACCCGCTGGAGCCGCCGCCGCCGTCCGACCTCGCCGACATCATCCGCACCGCCGCCCCGCTCCACGACATCGGCAAGGTGGCGGTGTCCGACACGGTGCTGCAGAAGCCGGGCAAGCTGACCCCGGAAGAGTTCGAGATCATGAAAACCCACACCACCGCCGGCTACACCCTGTTGGCGGACGTCGACGCCTCGCATCCGGGCAACAACTTCATCCATATGGGCAAGGAAATCGCCCGCTACCACCATGAAAAATGGGACGGCAGGGGCTATCCCACCGCCATTTCCGGCTATAAAATCCCCATTTCCGCCCGCATCATGGCCGTGGCCGACGTGTACGACGCCCTGGTGCACAAGCGCTGCTACAAGTCGGCCATGTCGCACGAGCAGGCCAAGGCGATAATCCTCGACGTCAAGGGGGCGCATTTCGATCCCTATATCGTGGACCTGTTCCTGGAATTGGAGTCCGAAATCGTCTCTCTCCTCAGCAGCATCGACAAGGTGGACGCCAAGACGGTTGAGGGGGATGGCATAATGGCCGGGCGGCCGGGCGGCCAAAAGCCGAACAGGACGGAAAGCGTCCGCGCCTGACGCCTTCCGTCCCATATTTTTGCCGCCGCCGGTTTTTTATTGAAACCAGCGCCGTTTTTTTGTATTTTATTCGGTTTGGGAGTCCGGGGAAGGGATGGCGCGGATCGCCGTCCAGGCCGGATCCCGGCGGCTCCAGCCTTTTTCATGGCTTGTTCATAACGTCTTATGCAATTGACCGAAAGGAGCGCTCGCATGAAGATGTCTTCGAAGATTTTCGGGGTAATGGGGCTGTTGATCTTGCTGGCGGCGTTTGTGCTGGGGCTGGGGCTCTACGGCTTGATGAGACTTAACGACTCCGTGGAAAACTATGTCCGCATTTCCAACCGCTCGCAAAGTCTGAACGACATCGCCATCTTGACTTTGAAGTTGAGCATTGAGGAAAAGGATCTGATCATCGAGACCGATGACGCCAAAATAAAGGCTACGATCGAGAGCGATGAATTCAAAAACTACCGAGCCAATGCCGAAACCGCCATGAAGGTGGTGGCGGAAACCGTGTCCCAAACCTCCCAGCAGTGGGCGAAGGATCTTTTGGTTTCCATCCCGCCCGCCATCGAAGCCTTTGACGACGCCACCGAAGTCGTCGCCGATTTGGCCCGTAAAAACACCATCACCCAGGCCAAGCGACTCCTGTATGCGAACGCTCCCCTATGGGCCGCCTATATAGAAAAGGTCACGCCCATACTCGAGATTGCCAGGAAACCGGGACAGACCGAGATTGACGACGAAAGTGAGAAATATATGCTCGGACTTTCCTCCTACCGCCTCGACATCCAGCGCGTCGCCCGGGAGATACTGGTGGCGGAAAACCAGGAGGAGCGCGAGGTCGCGATTAAGGCCATGCGGGACGGCTTCACCTCCTTGCTTGGGCAACTTAGGCGTGGAACGGATATCTTCAGCAAAAAACCCCAATGGGCGGCCATATTCCCCGATTTAATCGCCCAAATCTCCAAAATCCAGGAGAATGCGGAAAAAGTCGCCGATCTCGCCATCCAGGACTCCAACGGCAAAGCCTACGTCTATTCCAGCACCGAGGCGAGGAAATGCCGGGATGCCTTGAATGCGATCCTGAACGACGCCATTGCCATCAGTTCCCGCCAGCAACAGGGAATCCGCGATGATACTGTGAGTTTGGCGGATTCGCTGTTCTGGACCATGATCATCGCCAGCGTCATCGGCATCGCGGTGGCCGGCGTCATCGCCTTCATCGTGGTGCGGAGCATTACCTCGAGCCTGAACCGGATCATCGGCGAACTGGACAACGGCTCCACCGAGGTCACCTCGGCCGCATCCGAGATCAGCAACTCCTCCCAGTCCCTGGCCGAGGGCGCCACCGAGCAGGCGGCCAGCCTGGAGGAGACCTCCTCCGCCCTGGAACAAATGGCCTCTATGACCCGCCAGAACGCCGACAACGCCCACCGCACCAGCGAGACCACCGCCGCCATGGTGAAGCTTATCGGCGAAGGGGCGGTGGCGGTGCAGAACATGTCGTCGGCCATGGCCGAAATCAACGAGTCGGCCGAGCAAATCAACCGCATCATCAAGACCATTGAGGACATCGCCTTCCAGACCAACCTGTTGGCCCTGAACGCGGCGGTGGAGGCGGCCCGGGCCGGCGAGGCCGGCAAGGGCTTCGCCGTGGTGGCGGACGAGGTGCGCAACTTGGCGCAGCGCTCGGCCCAGGCGGCGCGCGACACCACCGCCCTGATTGAGAGCACGGTGACCCGCGTCCACAACGGCGGCGAGATCGCCGCCAAGCTGGACGCCAGCTTCAAGGAAATCCAGGAGGGTTCGGACAAGGTGGGCGGCCTGATCAAGGAGATCACCTCGGCCACTCACGAGCAGGCGCAGGGGGTGGATCAGGTGAACACCGCCGTGGCGCAGATGGACAAGGTGACGCAGTCAAACGCGGCCAGCGCCGAGGAGTCGGCCTCGTCCTCCGAGCAACTGTCGGCTCAGGCCGACGCGCTGAAGAACCTCGTGGAAGATTTGCTGTCGCTGGTCGCCGGCGCCGGCGCCCAGCGGGGGGACGCCGTCGACCGTCCGGCTCCGCGCCAGCGCCAGGCCCAGTCCGTCAAGCCGTCCCGGCGGCCGCAGCGGAGCCTCCCCAGTTCCTCCGGCTCCAAGGCGTCCTCCGGCGGCGAGGGCAGGAAGGTTATGAAGCCCGACGACGTCATCCCGCTGGACGGCGACTTCGGCGATTTCTAAGGCGTTTGCCGGCCATTTTGGCGAAAGGCGGTTTGCCGCTCCCGGCAAACCGCCTTTTTATGCTAATCGCGCCTTGAAATGCTGGTTTTGTCGTCTGCCGCCCGGCATGCCGCCGGCTGAACTTCCCGCCGGAATTTTGCGAAAATTCTGGACGTTATCAGGCGCCATTGCGGCTCAAGGATAAAAATAGTCGTGTACTGTGCCACTGATAATTAAAAAAATAAAAACTTTTTATATCCTTTATCTCTTAGAAACTGATCGATCAGTTCTATTTTTTTGCTAGCATCATAATTTTCCCAGACATGAAAAGTCGGTGCAAATAGATCGATGTCTATTGATTCCCAATCTCGCCATCGATCTCTTTCCGCTTCTCCACAATTAGGACACGTTGGTTCTCGATTCATTTCCCAATGATACCCCTTCTCATTAGTATCTATAGCAAGCAACCCAAATGCATTTTGGATAATATCTGAACTAGTATTATCATCCAATTTTGCAATTCTTGGATTG
>JAISYD010000365.1 GCA_031270145.1 Planctomycetota bacterium | reverse complement strand
CGTACAGCACCCGCAAGCCGCCCGCCGGCAGGTTGGCGAAATCCGCCGATTTTTGCGGTTTCCCCAGCGCCAAACCACCCTTCGCGCCAGCCCGCCCCGGGTCGAATGAGCGGGAATGTCGCCCTAGCCCGTCGACTCGACCTGAGAGGCGGCGTCATGGCCGTTCGCTTTGCCGTATCCATGTCCGCCGGGCAAAAAGCCGGGGAAGCCGAACCCGCCGGGCAAGCCGCTTGCCGGCCGGCCGGGAAAGGCGGCCTGGCTTGCTCCGGCCCGGCATTTTGCCGGAGTGGGCGGATTTTATGGTGCGTCGTCCGGGCGGGCGGCTATAATTGCGCCTTGCATTGAACGAGCCGCGGCCCCGGGGAGATTTGTCGATGACAATTGACGCCAAGGAAACCCTTGAACTGGCGGAAATGCTCCGCATCCGCCTGTCGGACGCCGACGCGCGGCGCCTGTCGGCCGACATGTCGGCGGTCCTGGACTATGTCCGGCTTTTGGACGAGGTCGACGTCGCCGGAGTGGATCCAATGGGGGGCGGGGCCGGCGGCTACGCCGAACTCCGCGACGACGTCCCCGGCTCCTGCCTCGATCCCGGCGATCTCGAATCCCTGTCGGACGGCGCCTTCGATCCCCAGCTTGGCGCCTTCACCAGCAAAGCGGTTTTCTCCTGACGCCCCGGGAAACGCAAACCATGAAAATCACCCAGGAACAATTCGCCCGCCTGACCTTGGAAGAGGCGGGCCGGCTGGTCGCGGCGGCGGAATTGTCGGCCTTGGATCTGGTCGAGGCCTCGGCCGCCCGCATGGATCTCTTCGAGCCGGCGATCAACGCCGTCGTCACCCGCACCGACGAGGTTTCGCGCCGGCGCGCCGCCGAATCCGCGGCTTCCCCAGGCGCCGGCGGAGCTTTGCGGGGGATTCCGGTGGCGGTGAAGGACAACCTGATGACCCGGGGCGTCCGCACCACCTGCGGCAGCCGGATACTGGAAAACTTTATCCCGCCCTACGACGCCTCGGCGGTGGCCGCCTTGCAAAACGCCGGCGCCGTCGTCATGGGCAAAACCAACATGGACGAAGTCGCCATGGGCTCGTCGGGCGAGCATTCCGCCTACGGCCCGACCGGCAATCCTTGGGACCCCGGCCGGATAACCGGCGGCAGCTCCAGCGGCAGCGCCGCCCTGGTGGCTTATGGCGGCGCCCTGGCCGCGCTTGGCTCCGACACCGGCGGCTCCATCCGCCAACCCGCCGCCTTTTGCGGCCTGGTCGGCATGAAGCCCACCTATGGCCGCGTTTCCCGTTACGGCCTGGGCGCCCTGGCCTCCAGCCTGGACCAAATCGGCCCCCTGACCCGCAACGCCCGCGACAACGCCCTGCTGCTGGACGTGATTTCCGGCCGCGATCCCCGCGATTCAACCTCGGCGGCGGGGGCGGAAACGGCGGCGCCGTGCCTCCCCGGCATCGAGGAGGGCGTTAAAGGGCTGCGGATCGTTTACGATCCCGCCATGCTGGAGGGCGACGGCCTGTCGCCGGTGATGGCGGGAGGCGTGCGGCGGGCCATGAACATCGCCGCCGGGCACGGGGCGCGGATCGCCGAGGCGGCGGTACCGCTAATCAAGTACGGGGTGGCGGCCTATTACATCATCTGCTCCTGCGAGGCGTCGGCCAACCTGGCGCGCTTCGACGGCGTCCGCTATGGCCGCCGTTGCGGGGGCGGGGACGTCTGGGATGTCTATTCCGAAACCCGGGGCCGCGGATTCGGGGACGAGGTGAAGCGCCGGATCATGGTTGGCGCCTACGCTTTGTCGCAAGGTTATTACGACGCCTATTACCTCAAGGCCGCCCGGGTTCGGCGGAAACTTTCGCAGGAGTTTGCCCGGCTGTTCCTGGACGCCGACATCCTCCTCTTGCCGGTCGCGCCCCAGTTCCCCCGCCGCATCGGGGCCAAGGCCGGCGTGATGGAGGATTACCTGGGCGATATTTTCACCTTGGCCGCCAATTTGGCCGGCCTGCCGGCGATTTCCTTCCCCATCGGGGTGTTCGACGGCCTGCCGACGGGAGTGCAGGCCGTGGCCGGCCCCTTCGCCGAAAACATCCTGTACCGCCTGGCCCGGACGATTGAAAAAAATACCCGGCTGGTCGGCGCTCCCTGGACATTGGCCGGCCCGAAGGAGGCGAAATGACTGCCAAAGGCGATTACCTCACCACCGTCGGCGTCGAGGTGCATGTGGAATTGGCGACCGCCGCCAAGATGTTTTGCCCCTGTCCCAATTCGCCCCAGGATCTCCCCCCGAACCGCGCCGCCTGCCCGGTCTGCCTGGGCCTTCCCGGCGCCCTGCCGGTCATCAACCGGGAGGCGGTGCGCCTGGCCCTGCGGGCGGCCCTGGCCTTGCACTGCCGGATCAACGAGGTGATTTGGTTCGAGCGCAAAAACTACATCTATCCCGATCTGGTGAAGGGCTACCAGATATCCCAGTATGTCCGGCCGCTGGGCGAATGGGGTTGGCTCGCCATCGCCGGCGACGACGGCCGCGAGAAAAGGGTGGCGATCCGCCGCCTCCACATGGAGGAGGACACCTGCAAGCTGGTCCACGCCGGCGGCGCCGCCCGGATCGACGTCAACCGCTCCGGCGTCCCCCTGATGGAGATCGTCACCGAGCCGGTGCTGAGTTCCGGGCGGGAGGCGGAGGAATACGCCAGAAAGCTTCGGGCCATCCTGGTTTACAACGGCATTTCCCGTTGCCGGCTTCAGCGCGGGGAAATGCGGGCCGAGGCCAATGTGTCCATCGCCCCCAGAGGATCGGGCGAGTTGGGCATCCGGACCGAGATCAAGAACCAGGCCGGCTTCAACCACATGCGCTCCGCCATCGAGTACGAGGAAAGGCGCCAGGCCGGCATCCTGGACGGCGGCGGCGTCCCCCGCCAGGAAACCCGGGGCTGGGACGACGTCAACCAGCGCACTTTTGTCCAGCGTTCCAAGGAGGACGCCCACGACTACCGGTATTTCCCGGAACCGGATTTGCCGCCGGCCCGGCTTGCCCCCGATTGGGTGGAGGCGGAAAGGGCGAAGTTGCCCGTCTCCTACGACGATTATCTCGGGGAGTTGCGCGGCCTGGGTCTGGGAGAAGCGGATATCGAGGCTTTGACCCGCAACGACGCGCTGGGCTTCCTCCGCTTGGCCGGGGAGGGTGGCGCCAGCAAAACCGTCCTCCTGGCCAAGCGGCTGGTGAAGGATGTGTTTTCGCTGGTGAATTCCACCGGCCGCCCCCTGGACGAATCGAAACTCGAACCTCTTCCCTTTCGGCGGGCGGTGGAACTGCTGGAGGAGGGGAAGCTGAACGGGGAGGGGTTCCGCAAGGTCCTGGAGACCTTGTTCAATGCCGGCGGCGAGGCCGAGGCGGCGGCGCGGGCGGGCGATCTCATCATCGAGCGCGACGACGACGCCCTGGAAAAGGCCATCGCCAAGGTTCTGTCCGAGGTCCAGCCCCTGGTGGCCGAATACCGGACCGGGAAGAAGGCGGTAAGGAACGCCATTTTCGGGCGGGTGATGCGGGAATTGAAAAAGAAGGGCGATCCCAGGCTGGTCGGCGAACTGCTGGATCGGGCGCTGGAATAATTGCCCTGGATGTCGATGCCTTGCCAGTACAGTTTCCGGGCTTTGCGCTACCGCCATGAATTACGGTCAGGTTAGGCTTCCGTCTCGACTTGGCGAACCACTACACTAAAATGCCGGCCGTTACAACTTTCAAGGGAATCGAACGGCAGGCGGCCCGATTTCCTTGAAAACTCCGCCGTGCATGGGTGAAGCGAAAAGGAACGCGCCTATCGGCCGGGAAAGGCATTGCGGCCGACGGCGGGACGGATATAATGGCGTCACTTATGGTTGCAATGCGAAGCCCGCAAAGGCATCATGAAGCCCTGGAAAAATGCGGGCGGGCGACCGCATCGCGCCGAAGGGCGGATTTCTCTCGGAGGAGGCGAATCATGCGCGGATACGGAATCAAGGCGATCAACGTTCCCGGCTGGGTGGAAAAGGAAAAACCCGCGGCCGGCCCCTTGGACGCCGTGCTCAGGCCGGTGCTCATCTCCCCCTGCACTTCCGATCTGCACTCCATGCACGGGGGGGCCGGCCCCAAAGAAAAGGATCGCATCATGGGGCACGAGGCCGTCGGCGAAATCGTGGAAGTCGGGGCCTTGGTCAGGGAATTCAAGGTGGGGGAGACGGTGGCCGTTCCCTGTACCACTCCCGACTGGCTGGCGCCCGGCGTCCAGGGCCGTTTCAACGCCCATGATCGTTCGCCGTTGGGAAGTTTCAAATTTCTCTCCCAAAAGGACGGGGTGATGGCGGAATTCTTCCATGTGAACCAGGCCGACGCCAACCTGGCCCGCATCCCCGAGGGGGTCGCGCCGGAAGCGGCCCTCATGACCGTGGACATGATGAGCACCGGTTTTTACGGGGCGGAAAACGCCGACATCGCGTACGGCGATACCGTGGCGGTCATCGGCATCGGTCCGGTCGGCCTGATGACCGTGGCCGGGGCCGAACTGCGGGGAGCCGGACGGATAATCGTCATCGGCACCCGTCCCAACTGCGTCAAGGCGGCACGGGAATACGGCGCCACCGACGTCGTCAGCTACAAGAACGGCGACCTGGCCGACCAGGTTCTTGATCTTACGGGCGGGCGGGGCGCCGATTCGGTGATTATCGCCGGGGGAGGAGCGGAAACCTTCGGCAAGGCGGTCCGGATGTGTAAGGCCATGGGCACGATTTCCAATGTCAACTATTTCGACGCCGCCGACACCCTGGGCATGCCGGCGCCGGCCTGGGGTTTGGGGATGGCCGACAAGACCATCCGGGGCGGTTTCTGTCCCGGCGGAAGGAGCCGCATCGAAAAACTGCTGGACGTCATCAAATACGGCCGTTGCGATCCCGCCCGGCTGATTACCCACGTTTTCGAGGGATTCGAGAAAATCGAGGACGCCACCCGGCTGATGGAGGAAAAGCCGGCCGATCTGATCAAGCCCATGGTCAGGATCCGCTGGTAAGGGCTCGTCTAAAATTAAGCGCTACACCTGGGTTCGCCTTAACCTTGAGGAAGCGCTATTCGGGCGCGCCTCTATGAAGCGTTTATTTTAAGGAGTCCCCGCGCCGGCCAATGCTCCCGGCATGAACGCTTTCAGGTTTTTGGCCTTATGTATGCCCCCGTACACCTTATGCCGAACGGCCAATTGACGAACCTGCCCAGCCAGATCTCAAGCGCCAGGGGAAGCCGGAAAAAGATGCCGTTTGAGGCCGAAATAAGACGTTTGCTTGAAACTGAGGGCCCGGCGTCCGGGTTTGGGGCCGGAGTCCCGGCTTTTTTCGCCGCCGCCGCCGCGCGCAATTTCTTGATCAGCCAAAACGCCGGATACATGAAAACGCCCAAATGGGACAGCGATTTCCTGGCAAATCCGGTCTGGGTTAAAAGTTGATCGATTTCCCTGGCCCGATAACGGCGGTAATGGCGCATATCCCGATCATAATCGTCGTACAGGCCGGGACCGGCCGGAACTTCAAAAACGAAAACGCCGCCCGGTTTGAGGATCCTGTATATTTCCGCCGCCGCCTTCCCGTGATCCGCGATATGCTCCAGGACGTTAAGCGCGACAACCAGATCAAAGCTCCGATCCGGCAAGGGGCAATCCGCCAGATCAAAACGCAACAGGGGCGTTGCCATGCCCTCGTCCCTCAGTTTGCCGGCCAGGCGCTTGAGCGGGGCGCCAATTATGTCGGCTCCAACGACCATGGCGCCAGGCAATCCCCGCCGGAGCCGCCGCAGCAAATGTCCGCCGGAACAGCCAATTTCAATAATTCGTGTACCTCCTCCTCCCCCCTCCCATTTCTCAATAAATTTACTGTATTTATAGATATTCAACATAGCCACATCAATTGATGCCAGGTCGATTGGATGCCGGCCGCCGCTGCTTTCCTCAAGAAAATCGGTCAAACCGTCATTCCATCCCGACGGCCCGCCCGGCATGGGATAGGCCAACACCCCATCTTGCCGGGGCGAATCAAAGGAGTCCCCGTTCCAGGCGATTTGCCCGGCGCCGGACGGGTCGGGAAAAAGCTGCCGCATCATCTCTCCCATATTGGTGGCTGAAAAAAATCGGCGGCCATCATATCCGGACCAGCCGGGATAAGCGGGGTGACCCGTTCATTGTTGAAACAGCCGGTTGCTCTCCAGGACGAAATATCTCACGCCTTGCCACACGGCCCGCCCGGCGCCCCGTTATCGGCCTTCACTCCCTTCGGCGGCGGAGCGCTTTCCGGAGTATAGCCAGATCTTTGTGATTCCGCAAGCGCCGAAGGCCGCGCAGCGCTTCACGGCCGCCGCCCTTGTCCTCGCGTCTTCGCGCACGCGGGCGTTTGCCGTCCTGCCGCCCCTCATGGAGAACGTCGCTTCGGCCCCCATATGCGTAACCGCGGCGGGCATGTCGCCGTCCGGCTGCTCATTTTCAGGCATGGGCCCTAAACCCCGGTCGGCGGCGGCGGGGTTTTTTATAGACAAACAGGCCGGATGCCTTATAATATTGTTAAGAATCATGCTATCGGGCGGCGGGGAGGCTGGCAGACCGGGCCAATGCCCGGGGTTCCGGCAATTGCGCGGCGAAGGGGATTTCCGATGACAGCGATCACCGCCGAGGCGTCCTGGAAGGGCAAGTCGATTCTCATCGTCGATGATTATCCGGCG
>JAISYD010000361.1 GCA_031270145.1 Planctomycetota bacterium | reverse complement strand
CCGCCTTGGTGGGGCATTCGAAGCGCTGTACGATTTCATGGTTCCTCCTGACGACGGCGCAACGGAGGTTGGTTCCGCCCAAATCGACTCCAACATACAAATCGTCCATATCCGCCTCCGACCTATTCGCGGCCCATGGAAACCAATCGCGCCACTGGCGCCGTTCCGGCCAGGCTTTCCCGGGCGCGGGACAAAACTCCCCGCATAACCGGAACGCCGGCGGAAATCATACCAAAGTACAATAGGGACGGCAAGGATAACCGCGCGAAAAATCCGCGGGACGCCGAATGAGCGCCAATGCCGCGGGGACGCGGGGCTCAGCCGGATCGCCGGGAACGCGGCGCGGCCAGGGAAGCGATTTCGCGGGCGTCCTCCAGGCGGAACGGCCCGATGCGGGTGCGGACCAGCGAGGTCATCACGGCGCCGCAGCCCAGGGCGTCCCCGATATCGCCTATCAGGGTCCGAACATAGAAACCCTTGGACGCCGTCAGTTCCAAAATTCCGGAAACGCCGTCAAAAGCGGAGGCCGCCAATCGGTAAACCGTCGCCGGCCGGGGGGCGCGCTCAACCGTTTCACCCCGGCGCGCCAACAGGTAAAGCGGCCGGCCATTGCTTTTGAGGGCGCTGTACATGGGCGGGATCTGGAGGATGCGGCCCCGGAAAGCGACAAGGGCGGCTTCCAGCTCTTCGGCCGGGAGCGGCGGCGGCCGGGCGGGCCGCCAATCCGGCAAGGGGGCGCCGGTCGCGTCCTGGCTGTCGGTCTTTTCGCCCAGCCGGAAACCGGCGCGATAGGTTTTGGGAAATTCCTGCAGGAAATCGAAAAGCCGGGTGGCGGCGCCGGCCATGAGGATCAGGAGTCCGCCGGCCATGGGGTCCAGGGTGCCGGCGTGGCCAAGCTTTTTTATGCCCAGCGCCCGGCGGGCCTGAAGGACAATATGGTTGCTGCTGGGGCCGGGCGGCTTGTCAACCGGCCAAAGGCCAGGCAGGCGGCCGGCCAGGGAAAGGGGATCCCGGCGGAAATCCGCCAGCAAATCGGCAAAGGATCGGTCTTCCCCGGCTTCCATGTCAGTCAGCCGCCAGTTCGGCCGGGCAGTCGAACACCTCGGCGGCAAAGGTCGACAAGACGGTCCCGGGCCGCCGCCAGGCGTCCCAGGCCAGGCCGGCCTTGTCCCGGCAGCAATGGCCCCAGAATTCCTCGACGCTCCAGCCGGTCTCGGTCGCCACCTGCGGGAGGAAGCAACCGGAGCGCCCGTCCCGCGACACCTGGATGCCATGCCTCCCAAGGATTATCCCTTCCGGATCCCGGCAGGGAGAAAGCCGGGTCAGGACCGAAACCTCGGCGTCAATCAGCGGCAGATCGGCCAAGCGCAGGCGGTTAGCCGCGAAACGGCGGTCATCCAGGGCGGAATGCCTGGCATAGGCCGCCACCGTGAGGTAAAGCGGCGTCTCCGAAACAAAGCAGCCGAGGCAACCCCGGAGCGCACCGTCCTTTTTCAAGGTGACGAAGCAGCCGCGGCGCTCCGCCAGGGCCGGACCGGCGCCGTCCTCCAAGACGGGCCGGAACTCCCCGCCGCCCAGCGCCGCCGCCAGCGAGCGGCGGACGATGCGGCCAAGCAAAAGCCTCTCGTCAATGGTCAACGGCATATCAGGTTGGCTCCAGGCGCCAGACGATTAACAGGGCCACGACCGCCGCCAGCGCCAACGGCAGCCACACGCCCTCCCAGGAGGTGAGCGTCCCGCTCTCCCACAAGAATTTGCCGGACAGGCGGAGAACATAGAAAACCGCCGCAATCGCCACGGAAACGCCCACGACCGGGATATAGCCGCCCAGGCTGAAGCGGATCAGGCGGGCCATGCAGAAGCCCACGCCCCAAAGGATGAGGAGGCAGCAGGACAGAGGCTCGGCCAGCCGCCACTGCAACTCGAAGTCCGCCCCGCCGCTGATTTCCCTCAGGAAAAGGAGATCCTCCCAGGTGCAAACCTCCTCCCCGATGGTCTGGCGCTCGATCATGGCGGGAGTGATGCTGGTTGGCAGGGGATCGATCCAGGGCCGGGAGCGGCGGACAAAGCGGCTGTAGGTGTGGACCTCGCCTTTGGCGAGCGGCCGCCACTGGCAGCCGCCGGCCGGCGCCGGCTCAAGGACGGCGGCGGCGGCGCGGTAGGCGGTGAAGTCGTTGTCGCCCAGGGCGGCGTCCCCGCGCCGGAAGGCCCGGATGTCGCGCAACTCAAGGATCAGGTTGCTGGCCACGCCGTCCGGGGAGAAATTGCCGACGGCGATGGTCTGGAAGCTGTCGGCGTCCGTCAGGGACAGGCTGGTCGGCGGACTGCTTCGGGAACGCATGCGATTGTTGAGATTGTGGTATTGCCGCACCAGCCCGGGAAGGAAATGGTCGCGCCCGGCCTGGAAGGCGGCGGCCACCGCCAGGGCGGTCAACACCAGGGGCAGGAAGGCGCGGACGACCGGCACGCCGGCGGCGCGGATGACCGTGAACTCGTTGTTGCCGCGCGGCCCGCACCAGGCGGCGGTGACGGTGAGGGCGGCGGAGAGGAGCATGGTCAGCGGCAGCATGTACTGCAGCACCAGTTGCGGCACAAAGGAAAGGTAGTAGTCGGCGAACAGGGCCAAAACCCCGACCAGGCCGCGTTTGTCCGCGTCGACCATGGCGGTCAGATCGTCGTAGCGCTGGAAAAGGTCGCCGATGGCAATCAGCACCATCAAACCTGCCGTGAGCAGGATGAAGGTCTTCAGGTAATGCCAGGCGAAATAAACGTCGATGCGCCGCAGCCCCAGGGGCAGCCAAACCGTCAGGCCGGACTTGTAGCTGTGCTGTCGCATGCGGCATCCGCCTCCCGGCTATTTCTTCATGACCAGGCGCATGGCCTTGCCGCAATTGGCGCAATGCACCACCGTCCCCACCTTGTCCACCGCCTGCATCCCCTGG
>JAISYD010000281.1 GCA_031270145.1 Planctomycetota bacterium | reverse complement strand
GATGACGCCGCCGTGATCCTGGACGATCCGGTGGACAATGGCCAGGCCTAGGCCGGTGCCGTCCTGGCGCAGGGTGAAGAAGGGATCGAAAATTTTGGGTTTGATCTCGTCGGGGATGCCGGGGCCCTGGTCGGCGAAGCAAATGCTGAAGCCCTGCCGTTCCGGAGCGTCGGCCAGGCCGATGCTTATGACGCCGCCCCGCTCCATGGCCTGGGCGGCGTTCAGGATGATGTTCAGCGCGGCCCGCGCCAGTTGATCCGGATCGAGCATCCTGGCGCGCTCCGGTTTCGGGATGTCTAGCCTCGCCTCCACCCCCCGCGCCTCCAGTTCCCGCGCCGCCATGTCCAGGGCCGAGCGCAGCACCTGGCTTGGTTGCGCCTTTCGGAATTTGGGCGGGCGGTTCCGGGTGAAGGTGAGCATGTCGCTGACGATGCGGTTCAGGCTGGCGGCGGCTCCGATGATTTTGCCGCAGGTGGCGTATTCGGACGAGGATTCGGGGAACTTGCGGCGCAGGCTCGAGGCGTAGAGCTCGATGCCGCCGAGGGGGTTGCGTATTTCGTGCGCCACGCCGGCCGCCATCTCGCCCAGGGCGGCCAGCCGATCCTGGCGGTTGGCCCGCGCCTCCAACCCGCGGATTTCGGTCAGATCCGAAAATACCTGCACCGCCCCCACGATGCGGCCGCCCCCGCCGTCCTCCTGGTTGCGCACCGGGCTGGCCGAGGCGGAGAAATGCCGGACGCGGCCCTTTTGGTCGGTTATCCGCATCTCGACGCCGGAGAAACTGCGGTCCTCCTGGATTGAGCGCATAAGCATCAGGGCGAAATCGCGGCAGGGCCCGCGCATGACGTCGAGGATGAACTTGCCCTCCGGGTTCTCCGTCGGCCCGCCCGAAATGTCCAGCAGGATGTTGGCGGCCGGATTCCAGGCCGTAATCCGGCGATCAAGGCCGATGGCCGCGATGCCGTCGGCCGAGGACTGGATAACGCCGGCCAGGTGGTTTTTGAGCGACGACACCTGGAGGACCGTCTCCGACAGTTCCCGGTTTTTTTTCTGGAGCTCGCCCGTCAATTGCTGGACTTGGCGCTGGAGCAATTCGTGCGATTGCTGGAGTTCGGCCGCCGCCGCCGAATAGGCCTGGATGATTTCGCCTAGATCGGCCAGTTCCGGAACCGCCGCCGGACCCCCGTCGCCGGCCGGAGCCATCTCAGCCCCGCCTGTCGCTGTAATACGCCGGGGCGGGGGGGCGCAAGCCGCCGCCGTAGGCTTTGTTCACGATCTTGCCGCGCTGCAGGCTGCCGATGTCGATGGACACCCGGTCCTTCTGCTCCTCCAGCTTGGCCCGGCTCTCGTCCTCCAGTTTGACGATGCGGTCAAGCAGATCCCGGAGCTCGTTCCAGACCGCCTCCGCCCGGGCGCGGATGGACGGGTCGGCGGCGGCGCGGGCCGCTTTTTCCCATTCGTCCAGGAAGGGGCGGGCCTCGTCCGCCATTTTTTGCTGCTGTTCGATAAGCCGCTGCTTGTCGGCCAGCAGGGCGAGAAGATCGTCTTCGCGCATCTGGGCCACCAGTTCCCGCTGTTGGCCGGATTTTTCCAGGATCCGCCGGCAGATGGCCGCCTGTGCGTCCAACAGCCGGATCAATCCGTTCGCGCATTCGTCTGACCTCATGGGCGATCGCCTCCGGTTCCAGGGGGTTCCCTTGCCGCTCCATTATACCGCGATTCGGTTCGCGATCATACGGAATTCAATTGCGCTTCGACCGGCATGCGCCTGTCCCCGGTCGAATATTTTGTTTTGCCCGCCGGATATTCGTATGCGCGCCCGGCGCCTTGCTCCCGAAATCGGAGGAGGATGCCCGCTCATGTCCGGCGCTTTCCGTATTTGCGGTGCGCGAGCAACTGGAAAGCGCCCAGCAGCCCGATTAGGACGGCGGCCAGTTCGAAGGGCGGGAAAAACCCGTGGCGCTTGGCCAGCCAGCCGCCCAGGAGGGGGCCTGTCATCACGCCGGCGGAGATGAAGCACTCGTTCAGGGAAATGTTGCGGCCGGCCTTTTTCGGATGCGCCAGGGCGTGGAAACCGCTGTACAGGAAGGCCACGCCGGCATAGGATCCGAACAGCAGCATCGCCGCGAAATACGGCCAGGCATTGGCGATCAGATCCTGGCCGGCCCAGGCGGGATAAAGGAAAAGCAGCAGGCCGGCGGTCCCAAGCAGGCCGAAGCCGAACATGGCCGGGCCGGAATACAGCCAGCGCCATCTTGCCGACGCCGCATAGGCGAAAACGCCGGTGGTGAACGACAGGACCATCATGAGCGAGCCGGTGAGCCAGCCCGGCTGACCGGCCCGCGTCATTTCCGCGGGAAACACGCCTTTGATCATGCCGAGGGCGATTAGGCTGAAAAATCCCATGCTCCAGCCCAGCCAAGCCAGATCCGGCCATTTCTCCCCGCCGGGGACGGCCGCCGGGGCGTCTTTCGGATCGGGCGTACGCCGCCGGAATTCCCGGCTGTTTTTCGCCACCCAGATCAGGATCGCCAGCATCGCCGCGGTGAGCGCCGCCGCCGCTAGGTAGGAGTAAATCCAGCCGGACGAGTCGCCGGCGCCGTTCCCCGATCCGTTGAAGCGCATCAGGAAACCGGTTATGAAGGGTCCGAACGACATCCCGACGCACCAGGCGGCGGTGTAGGAACCGACCGCCCGCGACAAGGGCTTGCTCGCGTCAACGTCCACCTGCTTCATGAAAAGCTGGAAGGGGGTGTAAAAAATCACCTGGAAGGCGCCGAGCAGGAAAGAGGTCGCGTACAGCATGGCCAGATTTGCGGCGGCCAGGCCAAGCAGGCATACGCCTAGCATCATGATGTTGCCGAGGAACATCAGCCGCACGGCGTTCCGATTGGTCAGGATGCGCGCCGTCAGGAGGCCGATCAGGCAACAGGCCAGCGAGCGCGCCGTCACCATGCTGCCGGCCACCAGGGGGTCGTAGCCCAGGATGGTGGCCCGTACCGGGCCGATGAAAAGGAAAATGCCGGTGATGCAGTCCAGCATGGCCGGCATGAGATAAAGCAAGAAGCGGAAAAGGCGCCTGTCGGCCGGCACGGAAACTCCAGGATTCCAATTTTCCAGGTTGAAAGCCGGAACCCGCGGTCCGGAGCCGCCGCGGGCCGCGGCCTATTTCTCCGCCGCGGCCGCGGCCGGGGCGTCGTCCTGCTTTTTGGGGGCGCGGCGGGACGCCTTGAGCCGTTTTTCCTCCTGGATGGCGGCGGACTGGGCCTGTTTTTTGCTCGGAGCCTTCCTGGCCTTGACTACTTGGGCGGTGCCGGCGCCCTCCGCCAGGTTGAAGCGTTTTTGGAACTTTTCGATGCGGCCGGCGGTATCGACGAACTTCTGTTTGCCGGTGAAGAACGGGTGGCATTCGTTGCACAGCGACAGGCGGATTTCCGGCTTGGTGGAACGGGTTTTGAATTCGTTGCCGCAGGCGCAGTGCACCGTGACTTCTTCGTACTTGGGGTGGATGTTCGCTTTCATGTCTGCCTCTCTTCCTCGATTCATCAGTCAAGCCGCTTGAAAAACGCCGTTTCCCATTTTTTCCCGCCGGGCCGGTCGGCAGGGTCAACCTCCGCGCCTCGCGCCGCCTCCATTCACATTCTGGCCGACGTCTTGGCTGAGGTCTTGCCGGATTCCTGCATGGCCCGGGCTTTTTCCCGCACCTGCTGGGCGATGTTCGACGGAACCGGCTCATAGTGCGACAACTCCATCGAATAGGAGCCTTCCCCCTGGGTGATGGCCTTGATGGTGGAGCCGTAATCGGTCACCTCGGCCAGGGGGACCTGGGCTTTTAGCACCTGCATTTCGCCCATTTGATCCGTGCCGGTGGGGCGGCCGCGGCGGCTGGAGATATCCCCGGAAATATCGCCGAAATACTGGGCCGGGAAGGCGATTTCCAGATTCACGATGGGTTCGAGCATGACCGGCTTGCAGCCCTCGACAATTTCCCTGAACCCCATTTCCCCGGCTATCTGGAAGGCGATGTCCTTGGAGTCGACCGGATGTTCCTTGCCGAAGAAGAGCTCCACCACCACGTCGACCAGGGGGAAGCCGGCCACCGGCCCCCTTTCCAGCGCTTTCCGGACGCCTTTTTCCACCGACGGGATGAAGGGGCCGGAAATGACGCCGCCGACGATGGCGTTGACGAATTCGAACCCCGCGCCGCGGGCGTTGGGTTTGATGCGGAGATGGACTTCGCCGAATTGCCCGGCGCCTCCGGATTGCTTTTTGTGGCGGTAGCTGCCCTCGGCTTCCTTGGTGACGGTTTCCAGATACGGGATCTTCGGCGGCCTGGTGTCCAGCTCCATGCCGTAGCGGGATTTCAGGCGGGAAAGCATGACGTCGAGATGGACCTGCCCCAGGCCTGAAATCACCTGTTCGCCGGTGCGTTCGCTCCGCTCGAAGGTGAAGGTGGGATCCTCCTCGCAGAGACGGTGCAGATTGGAACCCATCTTTTGCTCGTCGCCCCGGTTTTTGGGGGCCACGGCCAAGCCGGTCATGGGATGCGGGAAGGGCATTTTTTCAAGGCGCAGGCTGCCCGAGCCGTAGAGGGTGTCGCCGATGTGCAGGTTTTCGACCTTGGCCACGCCCACGATGTCGCCGGCCGCCGCCTCCTGCACATCCTCGCGCTTTTCGCCCTGGGCCGCGAACAATTGGGTCAATTTTTCGCCCTTGCCCGCCGAAGTGGTCCCGATTAGCGACTTCGATTCGAGTTTGCCGCTGAACACCCGTATATAGCATAGCTTGCCGACATGGGGATCCGACACCACCTTGAACACCTGGGCTAGGGCGGGGCCGTCCTCCCTGGCCTCGAGCCGCGTTTCCGCGCCGCTGTCGGCATCCACCAGTTTGCGCGTCGAAAGAAGCGGAGAGGGGGCGTAGGCGGCCACGAAGTCGAGGAGCTCCGCCACGCCGACGCCCTTCTCCGCCGCGGTCATGAAGACGGGGACGACGGCGCCGGAAAGGATGGCCTTGGGCATGACCGCCGCCAATTCCTCGGGAGAGACTTCGCCCGACTCAAGATATTTTTCCATCAGGGCGTCGTCGGCCTCGACCGCGTTTTCGATGGCGGACTGGCGCAGGGCCGCCGCCTCCCCCTCCGGAGCGTCGACCAGGACCGGCTTGACGCCGGAGAGGGATTCGCCCTCCCCCTGGTTCGTCACGAAGGGGACGCACTTATGGCCAAAAGCCTTCCGGATGCCGGCCAGGATCTCCTGGACGTTGACGTTCTCGCCGTCCAGGCGGTTGATGGCGATGATGCGGCCAAGCCCGTAGCGGCCCGCCAAATCCCAGGCTTTACGGGTCATAAGCTCGATTCCGCGCATGGCGTTGACGCAGACGACGGCGCAGTCGGCCGCCGCGAGGCCGCCTATCATGCCGCCCTGGAAATCAACCTGTCCGGGGGTGTCGATGAGGTTGATTTCCTTGTCGGCCCAGGACAGATGCATGACCGAGGAGTTGAGGGAATAACGGTGCTCCTTCTCCTCCTTTTCGTGGTCGGAAACGGTGGAGCCATCGGCTATGGAGCCGAGGCGGCCGATGCTCTTGGCTTTGAGCAGCATGGCTTCGGCGAGAATGGTTTTCCCCGCCCCGGCGTGGCCGCACAGGGCTATGTTTCTAATGTCCGCGGATTTATGCCTGGCCATAAGTCTTCCCCGTCGCAAAAGACGAAAACGCAAAAATCCGCCTGACGGCGCCAACCGCCCGCGGTTCGCCTCCAGGAAACGCCGCAAGGCGTTGCCGGCCGATTCAATGGCGGACGATTTTACCGTTGGGGCGGAAAAAGCGCAAGCATTTTCCCGGCAAGGAAGACTTCCCCGGTTCGGAACGCCGGATTGCGGTCGTCCGCCGCGGGACAAAAGCGCGATTCCAGCGTACGGTCAATATATTCCTACTTGATCGCCGGGAGGGAACGGAGTAAACTGCCCTTTGGGGAATGGTCTGGGCGTCAACCGCGTCCATCGGTCGAAAGGCAACCCATATGTCCGTAGCGTTTTTGCTCGCCGATCCGGCCTTTGCTTCGGAGGCGCCGGCGTTCGGGCGCGCTCCAGGCGGGCCGTCCTCGTCCGTGGGCATGGCGGTTCCCCTGGGTTTTGACCTTGGGAAGATGTGACCCCCTATGTTCCGAAGCGTCATCCTTTACCGAAAATACCTGTTCGCCGCCCTTGCCCTGGTCTATCTCCAGCCGTTTGTCCAGGGCGTCGCCATGACCGTGGTGGCCAAGGACATCATGGATGAAATGGCCCTGTCGCCCGATCGCATGGGGCTGCTGGGCTCCATTTATCTTTACACCTATGCGCCATCCATGCTCTGCTCCGGCATGATCGCGGCCTGGCTTGGCCCCCGACGCACCATGTCCGGCATGTTTTTCGTCTCCGCCCTGGGCGGGTTGCTTTTCTGCCGCTCCGACTCGTATCTGATCGCCTGCCTTGGCCGCGCCCTCACCGGCATCGGCACCGCCGTCACCATGACCTCGTCCCTCACGCTTTTCAGCCGCTGGTACCGGGGCGAAGCCTATTCATCCGTCTGCTCGGCCTTTTTCGCCCTGGGCGGCCTGGGCGCCTTTTTCGGCGCCGGCCCCCTGGCATTGCTCAACGTCGCCTGGGGCTGGCGCGGCGTCTTCCTCCTGATCGCCCTGGTCACCCTTGCCTTCGCCGCCCTGGTTTTTCTCACCGTTCGCGACTGGCCGCCCTCGGGCAGCGAAAAGGAACTTGACATCCGCAGCACTCCCCGCGATCCCGCCACTCTTTCCGGCATCCTCGAGGGGGTGCGCTTCATGTCGCGGCACCGGGACTTCTGGAGGCTGGCCGGTTGGTTTATCGGCATGTCGGCCATCTATATGGCCTTTGTCGGACTCTGGGCCGTCCCCTATCTCAAGGATGTCTACGCCCTTTCGGATGGCGACGCCGGCTTCGTCGTGTCCATGTTTTCCCTCGGGTTCATTGTCGGCAACCCGCTCGTTTCCTGGCTCTGCGAGAAAAAAATTCGCTCCAATCGGCTGGGGCTGGCCGCCGCCGCCCTGCTGGGCATCGCCTCGCTCCTGCCCCTGTTCATTTTCAATGGCGGACTCGGCTATGCCTGGCTCATCGCCATTTCCCTCAGCCTCGGCATGGCCATAAACGCCCCGAACGTCATTGTCTATTCCTCGATCCGCAACCTTTTCGGTTCGCGGATAACCGCCGTGGCCAGCGGGGCGCTGGCCAGCCTGTGCTTCGTGGCGGGGGCGATCACCCAGATCGCCAGCGGCGCCCTTCTCACCCTCGGGGAGCATCTCGGCTTTTCCGCCGCCGACTCCTACGCCCTGGCTTTTTCGCCGTTTTGGCTTTATTTGCTGGTCGCCGTCTGGGCCGGCTTCACCTTGTCGCGCTCCTGCGATCCGGGGCACATATCGCCCCTGTCCTGGCGCTTCATATTGAGGGAAAAGGTCTGACCGCCAACCCGGAATTGGCTATGGAGGCGCCGTGAACGGCAAAAACTGGAGAAAACCCGCGCTGGTCCTGTCCGGCCTCGCCTTGGCCCTGGCCCTGGCCGTCTGGCTTTTCCTTAATTTCGCCAATCCCCAATGGCATTGGCGGCTTTACGCCTGGCAGGCTTCCGGCCGGCCGGACGGCAGACTGGAACCTCCCCCGGGCTATGCCGGAACCTGGAACGACTGGAATGGCGACGGCCGCCTCCTTGCCGTCTACCGCTACCGGGACGGAAAGCGCGACGGCCCCTACCAGATCTTCGACGCGGCGGGGCGGACGCTCTCCAGCGGCCAATATGCGGCTGGCCAATTGGACGGCGTCCAGAGCATCAACCAGGAGGGCGGCGCCCGCACCGAGGTCCCCTACCGGAACGGCAAGCGGGACGGCGTGGAAAAGACCTGGTTCCCATCGGGACAACTGGCGGTGGAGGCGCCCTGGCTGGACGGGGAGCAAAGCGGCTCGGTGACCTTCTATTATGAAAACGGCTCGATCCAGGCCAGCATCCCCTTCTATGCCGGTAAAATCGAGGGGGTGCAAAAGACTTGGCATGAAAACGGCCGAATCCAGGCCGAGGAGACCTACCGCCACAGCCTGAAAAACGGC
>JAISYD010000245.1 GCA_031270145.1 Planctomycetota bacterium | reverse complement strand
ACCACCGACGCCAAGGCGGCCTGCGCCGGCACCGTCCTTCCCGTCGGAGGCTACAAGGGCTACGGCCTCGCCTTCATGAACGCCGCCATCACCGCCATCCTCAACGACTCCCGCTTCGGCCCCGATATGCCGATTGGTTCGCCCGGTCCCAAGGTAAGGCAGAACCTCGCCCATCTTATCCAGGTCGTCGACATCTCCGCCATCACCGACGCCAAGGCGTACAAGAAGCGCATGGACGCGGCCGTCGATTACATAAAGGCCGGGAGGAAGGCCGAAGGCGTCAAGGAAATCCTGGTGCCCGGCGAACCCGAGGCCCGCGTCCGCGCCCGCCAGAAAAAGGACGGCATAACCTACGCGGGCGAAATAATAAAGGAGAACATGAACCTGGCGGCCAAATACAAGGTGGCGGATTTGGACGACTTCAAGTGAAAAGACACGGCGCACGCGGTCATTCGTATGCCGATCTCCAATCGGAAAGGAATATCCATGGAACGCTTGACATCCAGTCAACTGGAAGAAATCAAACAGTTCGATTGTCCCACCGTCTGCAACGCGATCGAGTGCTTCGGCGTTCGCCCCCGCAACGACGGTTTCGCCCTTCCCGGCATGACTCCGCGCACCCTGGTCGACGAGAGATTGCTAGGCTACGCCGCCACCGCCAAGATCAGCGCCCTTCACCCCCCGAAGGCGGACGCCGCCATCAAGCTGATCGAGTACTACACCCTGGTCCGCGAGACGGCCAAACCCACCGTCGCCGTCATTCAGGACATCGATCCGCAGCCCGTCGGATCCTTCTGGGGTGAAGTCCAGGCGACCGTGCACCAGGCACTGGGGGCGGTTGGCACGCTTACCCACGGAGGCGTGCGCGATCTCGACGAGGCGGGAAAGAATGGATTCCATTTTTTCTCCACCCGGGTGCTGATTTCCCATGGCTTCGTCCAGGTGGTGGAGCAGGGTTGCGGAGTGGAAATCAACGGCCTTCGCGTCAGGCCGGGTGAACTTGTGTTCGCCGACAAGCATGGAGTGGTGTTGATTCCCGACGAGGTGGCGCCGCGCTTGGCCGAGGCCTGCCGCGAGGTCGCCGCCGCGGAACTGCCAATGCTCACGCCCTGCCGCGAGGCCATCAAGAACGGTGTTCCGCCAAGCATCGATGAAATCAAGCAATGGCGCGAGGGCATGGCCAAGGCAAGAAATATCGCCGCCGAGAAATTCAAGATAAAATGAGGCGTTTTGACAACCGATTCCATTCGCGCCGGAGGCGCGCGGCGGCTTCCGCGTATATACCGCAAAAGCAATCGCGTTTATCCCGCATTGTCCGGGATGGGAATTTATCTGTAATTGTCAGGGAGAAATGCAATGAAACCGAAAAAAATAATCGGCAGGCACCTGCTCATCGTTGCTCTGTTCACCATCCTCTTTGGTCACACGGGGTATGCGGTGGAGATAACCCTCCGCTACGCCGAACTCAACCCTCCGGCCCATCCCATGACGCGGGGGGCGTATGAATACGCCCGCCTGATGAAGGAAGGGACCGGCGGCCGCGTCGACATCCAGATTTACGACTCCGGCCAACTGGGCGACGAGAAATCCATGTTGCAGGCGCTGCAGTTCGGGGCGGTCGATTTCTTCCGGACCACGGTCATGAATATGGAGGATTTCGGTGTCGATTCGTTCAGCGTCTTTGGCCTGCCCTACATTTTCCGGGATCTCGGGCATCTCGGGCAGGTGCTGCGCAGCGATATCGGTCAAAAATTCCTCGACGACATCGAATCCGCCGGAATTGGCATGATCGGCCTTGGTTACATGGAGGAAGGCCCCCGGAACATGTTCTTCGCCACCAAGGAGGTGCGGAAGCTTAGCGACGTGAAGGGCTTGAAAATCCGCGTTCCCGAAACCCAGCTCATGATGGACACCATGTCGGCCCTCGGCGCCAATCCCACGCCTCTCGCCTATTCCGAATTGTACACGTCGATCCAGACCGGGGTTGTGGACGGGGCCGAAAACGGCATCACCGGCTATGTCACCAACAGCTTCTTCGAAGTCGCGCCGATTTATGTCAGGGACGCCCACACTTTCGGGGCCGGCCTTCTCCTCATATCCGAAACATCGTGGAACCGGCTTGGCGGCGCGGACAGGAAGATTCTCAAGGATTGCGCGGCGGAGGCCATGGATTTCGTTCTTGAGATCACCAAGAAAATCGAATCCGAATACTACGCCCAAATGGCGGAAAAAGGCATCCGGATCGTCGAAGTGGAAGATCCGGAAAATTGGCGCGCGGCGGTGGAAAATCTTCATCGGCGGTACGGCGCGGCCTACGCGGACGTAATTTCGCGCATCAAGGCGATGTAAAGGTCCACCCCAAAATAACTTATACATGTTTAGACAAGGAACCTAGTCGCGGCGGTAAATTTTCGCCCGTGGTTGGGCAAAAATTTACGAGAGCGACGTTGGTGACGCGGTATAAACTCGTATAAGTTATTTTGGGACAAGCCCTAATCCGGATCGCGGCGGCGTCCGGCGGCAAACATGTAGGCGCGCTTTGGCGGACAGTGCCGGAGGCGGCTGTCCCGGGCGCCGGGCTTCGTCCCCGCCTGGAGCCGTCATTCCGGCGAATCCGCCCTCAGGAGAATTCCGCGATGCAAAGGGCAATGGACATCTTCTTCCGCGGGATCATGATTCTATGCAAGATCACGCTTGTTATCCAGGTTTTCGCCTGCGCCGTCGTTTTCGTCGGCAGATACGTTCTCGGAGACACCCCGGCATGGGCGGATCCGGTCGCCATGCTGTGCATGGTCTGGTTGTGCATTCTCAGTTCCGCCCTGGCGGTGCGGACGGACTCGCATCTGCGCATCACCATTATCGATCCCTTCCTGTCGCGGCGGCGGCTGCTTTGTCTCGAAGTCCTCGCCTCGATCGTCGTGCTGGCTGTGGCGGTGTTCCTCATCGTCTCCGGCGGACAACTGACAGAACTCGCGACCCGCAACCGGATCACCGGCCTGGGCATCGCCACCGCCTGGATGACGGCCGTACTGCCGATCACCGGCGTCGCCTACATCATCGGGCTGTTTGATTTGTGGAGGAGCAAGAAATGAGCGTGGATCAAACCGCCACCCTGTTGCTGGTCGGAATGTTCCTTGGCCTGGTTTTCCTGCGCGTCCCCATGGTTTTCGCCATCGGCGCCGCCACCCTGGCCACCGCCCTCTATCTTGGGATTCCGCTGATGATGATGACGCAGAACATCATGAAGGGGATCAACGTCTACACCCTTCTCGCGGTGCCGTTTTTCATCCTGGCCGGGGAAATAATGGGCGCGGGCGGAATATCGAGAAGGCTCATCGACCTGTCCAGCGCCCTGGTGGGCTGGATACGCGGCGGCCTGGCCATGGTCAACATCGTCGCCTCCATCTTTTTCGGCGGCATCTCCGGATCATCCTCGGCCGACACCGCCTCCATCGGCCCCATCATGATTCCGATGATGGAGAAGCACGGCTATGACCGCGATTTCTCGACCTGCGTGACCATGGCGAGTTCGGTCCAGGGCATCCTCATTCCGCCTAGCCAGAACATGGTCATCTTCTCGCTGGCCGCCGGCGGCGTGTCCATCGGCAAGCTGTTCATGGGCGGCCTGGTTCCGGGCCTGCTGCTCGCCCTGGCGCTCATGATATTGAGTTACGGCTATTCGATCAAGCGCAACTATCCGGTGAGCGAGGCCTTTTCCCTGGCCACCGCCTGGCGGACGTTCAAGGAAGCCATATGGGGCCTGATAACGGTGCTGATCGTGGTGGTGGGCGTCATTTCCGGCATTTTCACCACCACCGAATCGGCGGCGATGGCGGTCATCTGGGCGGTGTTTGTCACCTTCCTCGTTTACAGGGAAATCCCCCTGTCGGAATTGACCGACATTCTCGGAAGAACCGTCCATACCATATCGACCATCATCATCCTGGTCGGCATGTCCACCGGCCTGGGATGGATTCTCACCTACCTGCGCATTCCCCAAAAGGTCTCGCTGGCGGTTTTCTCCCTGACCGGGAACCACTTCCTCATCCTGATCATGCTGAACATCCTCTTGCTCATACTGGGTTGCCTGGTCGACATGGCTTCGCTCATCCTGATTACGACCCCGATTCTTCTCCCCATCGTCACCAACCTCGGCATGGATCCCGTCCACTTCGGAGTGCTCATGGTATTCAATCTCGGCATCGGCCTGTTGACGCCGCCGGTTGGCACGACCCTCTTCATCGGTTGTTCCATTTCCAAGCTGCCCATGGAGCATTTGTCCAGAAGCATGGTGCCGTTCTACATCACCATGGCCGTCTGCCTCATGTTCATCACCTTTGTACCTCAATTCGTCATGACGTTGCCCAATCTCCTGTTCAAGTAATCCGCAAGGCGGCGCCGCTTCCGGGCGGACATCCAGAACGCGGCCATGGGGGAGGAGCGGCTCATATGGCCTGCCATCGTAAATTCAGCGAAGATCTCTTCCGCAGCGAATAGGAATCGTGTCGAGGTTTCTCCGCCGCGAATCTTGCATTGACGCCGCATGCGGAAAAAGGGGTTGAAGCGCCATGAACATTGATCTAAGAGTCAGGAACGGCCGGGTAATCGACCCCGCGCGCGGCCTAGATCGGATCATGGATGTCGGCGCGCTGGACGGCAAAATCGTGGACATCCGGGATCGGGCGGTGGAGGTGGATCGGGCTCGCGACATCGACGCCGGGGGCTGCCTAGTCCTGCCCGGCCTGATCGACCACCACGTGCACGTGTTCGGCAAGGGGAGCGGATTAAGCATTGATCACCCGGACCTGCTTCTGAGTTCCGGGGTAACCGGGGCTGTCGACGCCGGCAGTTCCGGGTGCGCCGCCTTCGAGAGTTTTTACCGGACGGCCGTACTGAACAGCAGGGTCAAAACAAAGTGTTACCTGAACGCCTTCACCGGCGGCCAGCTTGATTTCGCGATTACGGAAAATTTCGATCCCGTTCTATATAACGAGAAGTCGATCGCTAGGCTCAGGGAGCGCCACCCCGACGTCATACTGGGGCTCAAACTGAGAACCAGCGCCGTCGTCGTCAAGGATCTGGGCATTCGCCCCCTGTTGGAAATCAAGGCCATGTGCAAGCGGATCGGCGGCTTTCCGTTGTGCGTGCACGTCACCGATCCGCCGTTCCCGATGCAACGGTTGGCGGAAGCGCTGGATCGCAACGACATCTTTTGCCATGTGTACGGCCACGGGAAGGAAACCATCCTCGGACCGGATCAAAAAGTGCTTCCGGCCGTGCGGGAGGCCAGGAAAAGGGGCGTCGTGTTCGACGGCGCCAACGGGCGGAATAATTTCAGCTTCGCGGTGGCCCGGCCGGCGATCGCCGAGGGTTTCATCCCCGATATAATCAGTACCGACGCGACCAGGGAAAAGCTCCACCTACCGCCGCATGTCAAAAACTTGCCGTCGCTCATGTCAAAATATCTGATGTTGGGCTGCCCGTTGGAAAGCGTGGTGAAAATGGTGACGGAAACTCCGGCCAGGATGATGGGAATGGAGGGCGGGATTGGCACGCTGTCGCCCGGCGCCTGCGCGGACATCGCCATTTTGCAGGAAATTCAAAAAGATGTGGCATTCGAGGATTCCCTCGGCGAACGCATGACCGGACACCGGCTGCTTATCGCGAAAATGACCATTTCCGACGGGGAAGTTGTCTACAGTGCCGGAGACTTCCATGTGTAGAGGCGATTGAGAAAGGAGAATCAACCTTGAGACTGAAGAACAAACGGGCGTTGATAACCGGTTCGGCCAATCCCCGGGGAATCGGTTTTGCGATCGCCAAGGTTTTCGCCCGGGAAGGGGCGGATCTTCTGCTTCACTATGCGCACCAACCCAAGGAAATGGTCGAGGCGGCGATAGGAAGTCTGGCGCAATATAAAACCCGGATAACGGCGGTAAAGGCGAATATCATCGAGCCGGAGGATGTTTCCCGGATGATCGCCGCCGCCGCGAGGGAACTCGGCGGCCTGGACATCCTGGTGAACAACTCCGGGGTTTGCGTCTGGGAGACCCTGGAGGAGATAACGGAAGCGGGACTCCGGAAGATGACGGACACGAATTTGCTCGGAACCATTCGCTGTTCCCGGGAGGCGGCCATCCATATGCGCGAACATGGCGTGGAAGGCAGGATTATCAACATATCCTCCTGCAACGCGAGGAGACCCAATCCCGGCATGGCCGGATACGGCGGGGTCAAGGCGGGCATCGATCAGTTCACTTACGCCCTGGCCTTGGAATTGGCCCCTTGCCGCATCACGGCAAACTTGGTATGGCCCGGGTATGTGATAACGGACATCAACCAGAGGCTGACCGACGGGGGGCTGGAAAATATAATGAAGACCATTCCCCTGGGCCGGCTGGCAACGACGGAGGATATCGGCCGGGCCGCCCTGTTTTTCGCGGAGGACGCGAACCGGGCGGTTACGGGCGCCGTAATCAAGGTGGATGGCGGCGCGTTCATTAAATCCCTTCAGTAAGGCGGAAACGACATGAACGAAAAAACAGTCCTGCTTGCCATGGGCAATCGCAACCCGGAGTTGGCGAACCGCATGGCCGAGCGGTATGCGGAACAGGGATACCGGGTCCATCGAGACGACTCGGCCGGAAGGGAGGACATCTCCGCTTTCTATCGGGATCTTGAAAAAGACGGAGGCGCCGTCGGCGGGTGCGTTTATTTTCCCGAACCCCTGTTTACGGCTTCGCTGTTCGACGCCGATTTTTGCGACAGGATGGAAGGCAGCGTGGCGGGCGATTTACTGAACGGAACCTGGTGGATCCAGCAGACCAGCGATCATATGCGGAGAAACGGCGCCGGCGGATACATAACGGTACTCAACCATGTCGCCTCCATCGTTCCGACGCGGAGGTATTCCTACTGCGGGGTGGCGGAGGCCGCCCTGGTCAATGTAGGCAAGGTCGCCGCCCTGGACAACTCCGCGACCGCGGCGGACATACGGATTAACTTCATAACCTGCGGCTGGCGGGAAAGCGATCCGGAAACGGGCGCGTGGGTGGAGGAACTCAAGATCCTGCATAAAACGGACACGGCGCCCATCATCAAATATGTGACGGATCTAGAAATCGTCGAAGCGTGCCTGGCCGCCGGTCAACTGCGGGGAATGAACGGAAGTTCGCTTATGGTGGACAAGGGGTTTTCCATTTCCAGAACGATCAAGCAAATGGGCGAATGATCGCATGGCGGTTGTTCGCGAGGGGCATTCCCCGAAATTCGACCGCTGAACGCTTGCGAAATCGAAAGGTTCCCCGATGGACATGAAGGAAGATCTTGTTTCGGTTTCCCGGCAAATCCGCGAAGACATTCTCAACATGATTCATCAAGCCGGATCCGGCCATCCCGGCGGTTCGCTTTCCGCCGTGGAAATTCTGGTCGCCCTGTATTTCACGGATGTCATGCGCGTCACCCCGGACAATCCGGCGAATATCGAGCAGGACAGATTCATTATTTCCAAGGGGCACGCGGCCCCCGTGATTTACAGCGTCTTGTGCCGGCGCGGCTATTTTCCCGATTTTCACCTTTCCACCCTTAGAAAGCTGGGAAGCATTCTCCAGGGGCATCCGCACGCCAAACATCTTCCCGGGCTCGATTGCTCTTCCGGTTCCCTGGGACAGGGACTGTCCATCGGCAACGGCATCGCCCTGGGCTACCGGCGCCGCGGCGTCGACAGGCGGGTCTATTGCCTGCTCGGCGACGGAGAATTGCAGGAGGGACAGGTGTGGGAGGCCGCCATGACGGCCGCACAACACAAACTCTCCAACGTCTGCGCCATTGTCGACAACAACCATGTGCAGCTTGACGGCCGCACCGAGGACATCAAGACGATCGAGCCGGTGGCCGGGAAGTGGCGCGCCTTCGGCTGGCGGGTGCTGGAGGTCGACGGCCATAGCCTCGAGGAGCTGTACGGCGCCTACCGTACCGCCATGCGCGAGAAGAACCGCCCTTCCGTCATTGTCGCGGAAACGATCAAGGGGAAGGGCGTTTCATTCATGGAAAACCAGGCGGGATGGCATGGCGCCGCTCCCGACGCGGAGCAGCTTGACAAGGCGCTTGCCGAGATAAGGAAAGGATTCATCCCATGAACGCGGTTTCCCCCCGCGACGGCTATGGCCAGGCGATTCTCGAACTGGCGGCGGTCAGGGACGACTTGATGATCCTGGACGCCGATGTGGCCAAATCGACGCGGACCGGCCGGGTCGGCGACAAGTATCCGGACAAGTTTATCGACATGGGCATTTCCGAGCAGGACATGATCGGGACGGCGGCCGGTCTTGCCCTGGCGGGGATGCTCCCGTTCGCCACGACGTATTGCGTGTTCCTTACGGGCCGGGCGTTCGATCAGATCCGAACCACCGTCTGCTACGGCGACTTGAACGTCAAGTTGGCCGGCGCCCACGCCGGCATTTCCGTCGGGCCGGACGGGGCCACCCACCAGTCCCTCGAGGACGTGGCGCTGATGCGGACGCTTCCGAACATGACGGTGATCGTTCCTTGCGACGCCGAGGAGACGAGGAAGGCGACCCTTGCGATCGCGGAAAGGAAAGGCCCCTGTTTCATCCGCTTCGGCCGCGAGGCGGTCCCGGTCGTCACCGACAAGGACACGCCCTTCGAACTTGGCAAGGCAAGGCTGGTCCGGAACGGTTCCGACGTCGTCGTTTTCGCCAACGGCCCCCTTGTTCACCAAGCCGTTTTGGCGGCCGATGAACTGGCGGGAACGGTTGACGTCATGGTGGCCGACTTGCACACCGTCAAGCCGCTCGACGAACGCTTCGTCATCGAGGCGGCCCGGAAGACCGGCGCCGTCGTCACCGCCGAGGAACACCAAATGGCCGGAGGCATGGGAAGCGCCGTGTGCGAATGCCTGGGCGCCAATCATCCCGTACCCGTGAGGATGGTGGCCGTAAACGACGCCTTTGGCGAAAGCGGCCAGCCCGCGGAGCTCATGAGCAAGTATTGCCTGGAGAAAAAGGACATTGTCGCGGCGATTCAAGCGTCCATCGCCCTAAGGGCTCGTCCATAAATAGCTTATACATGTTTATACCGCGTCACCAACGTCGCTCTCGTAAATTTTTGCCCAACCACGGGCGAAAATTTACCGCCGCGACTCGGTTCCTTGTCTAAACATGTATAAGTTATTTATGGGCAGACCCTAAAGAAGAGGTAGCAATTGGGCCGGAGCCTTGGCGCTCCGGTTTTTCCTGGGTGGTCGAAACGCGGCGTCCCGCCGTTTTCCCAACCTGTGGCTATCCGCCGCGCCTTTCCTTATAATGAAAGGGCGCGGCTTCGCTTTTGCGCCATATTCCATTGCCAACGAACCAGGATGCGGCCTATGACGACAATCGAAAAAAAGATGGAGATTCCGGAGAATCGCCGTCTCCCGCCGGATCTGATTCCGCCCGCCGACATTCCGCCGGGAACGGCGGAAGTCAAGGCGACAATTATCCCGGTCGCCGCCAAACGCCCGAATCGGAAGCCGTTCGTCGGACTGGCGGGAAGCTTGGCTGAAACGAGGGACTTTGCCGGGGACGCTCTGGAAATGCAACGGGAAACGCGGGGCGGCCAACCGGCAGGGAGACAATCGTGAGTCCCGCCACCCACGGCGCCTATGCCATGATCCCCATAAAAAGGACCGATGTCTTCCAGACCGTCGTCCGGCGCCTCAATGATTTTCTCGCCAAAGGGGACCTGAGGGCCGGCGACCGGCTGCCATCGGAACGCGAACTGGCGGAAATGCTGGGGGTGAGCCGGACTTCCGTGCGGCAGGGATTGAAGGTGCTCGAATCGTACGGAAAAATTGAAATCCGGGTGGGAAGCGGCACATACGTGGCCGACCTGGCGAAAAACCGGAGCCAGGAGCTTCTCAAGCTTATCGAAAACGGGGTGGGCGAGGCCTTCCTGACCCAGCTTGTCGAAGCGCGGACCGCCGTTGAGAAAATGGTTTTCGAGGCTTTCGTCGACATCGCCAACCGCAGGAACATCGCCGAACTGAAAAAACTGGTCGAGGACAACGCCGAGGAATTTCTCAACCCGGCCGACATGGGCCAGGCCGGTCTGGACATGACGTTCGAGAGGAAGATTTGCGAATTGACCGGCAACCCCATCTTCCTGGCGTTGCAGCGGCAAGTGCACGATTTGTGGATGGCCGCCTGGCGGCGATACGGGTTCGTTCCCGAGAAACTGGAGGTGCTGCACGCGGAGCACCTGGAAATCCTCGCCCGCCTGACCCGGGGTGAATACGAGGCCGCGACCGCCCTCATGGTCGCGCACGTGGACAAGAGCGTGACGGATTCTTGAGGCCGCGGTCGCGCTTTGAGCCCCGATACGCTGCGCACGGCAAGAAATGTGTGAAAACGGGGAGAGGAGGGGGCTCCGCTCCGCCTTTATTTCCCTGGCTTGTTTCGCGTCGCGCGCGGTCCGGGGAATCGTTAGCCAATGGCAAGGGCGTCGCCGCGAAGCGGGGTTTGAAGGAAGCCGGCGGTCAAACTCGGACGGGACGAACAGGAACATGCGGCACTTATTTTTTGACGAGCCCTAAACCTCATTTTTTTACGCGATCCAACCGGCTTCCCTGTCCGGCCAGGGCTTCGGCGGCGAACCCCTCGAGATCCCCGACCGCGGCGGCGAAGGCGGCCCGCTGTTCGTCGAACCCCAGGCCGGGGGCGATTCGCTTGGCCCAGACCTCCTGCAGGGCCGCCCGGGCGGCGATGGCGTCGGGGCCGGCCGCCCCGAAGGCGGCGGTGGGGCCTTGATAGGTCAGCCTCAGCGTCCTCCCGTTGTCCAGGATGTCGATCCGGGTGGTGGTTCCGGTGGCCGGGTTGTACAGGGTGCCGCCGACTAGGCCGGCT
>JAISYD010000203.1 GCA_031270145.1 Planctomycetota bacterium | reverse complement strand
TTGTACTCCAACCCCGGCGGCGTCTTCGTCCGCGAAATCGTCCGTCCGGCATACGCCTGCCCGAATGTGCGCGAAGGCCAGGCGGCGGCGCCTGGAGGAAGGCGGAATGCCGTCAAAGGGAGGCGGAATTTCCCGCCTGGGCGATTCCTTCCCGAACCAGCGCCAGCATTTCGGGATACGCGCCAATCTTTCGTTCCAATATGGCGGCGGAGAGCGAACGGATCAAATTCCTGTCGTCCGGTTCCGTGATGTATTCCGCGGGGGACTTGCCGTCCACCCTGGCTATGAACAGCAGGGCCAGGAGCCTGACGTGGACGCCTTCAAGCTCCGCCCTGTCCATAAAGGCCATTTCGGCGTAATAGATGTCAAGCATGTAACGGAGCATGTTGAGGTAGCTTGCCGCCCATTGGCGGTTCTTCACCGCCTTCAGGAGGAAATGATTGGAGAAGAAGGCCAGGTCGAAGGCCGGATGCCCGTAATGCGCAACCTCGAAATCCAGGATATAGATTTTCCTCTTGTCCACCATGATGTTTTTGGGGCTGAAGTCTCCATGCACCAGGGTGATGGAGCTGTTCATCAAGGCGTCGACAATCGGTTCGGCGAAGGGGACGAGAGCCCGGTTTTTTCCCATGACGAATTTGATGTAGGGCGAAATGCGCAAATCATGGAAAATCGCCTTGTCGGCGAAGTCGCGCCGCGCCTGGCCGTCCCTTGCGCAGGCATTGTGGACGATGGACAGGGCGCGGATGGCCTTTTCGGCCACCACGAAATCGAGGAGTCCGCCCAAAAGATCGTTTTTCCACATGGTACAGCGTTCCGGAGCGGCTTCCCGGCCAAAGACGTAATTGTCGTGATCGTAGAAATAGACGGCCGGCGCGCTGTCCGGAACCAGTTGATGATAGATGGCGTTGCTTTTCATCTCGATGTTCATGCGATTCGGATCGCATTGCCAGTTTTCCTTGACCTTGAGTTTCGCGAGAGCCTGTTTGACGAGGATCGGCTTGTCCCCGGCTTGGACGAAGGCAACCGTACAGGAGACTCCCCCTCCGCAATAGGCTATCGAAAACCCGGCCGCGGGATCTATCAGCCCCCTGTCCAGAAGGTATTGCTCAAGGACTTTCCTGTCCGATAGATCGATCATGGAACGCTTCTCCCACCGCGATAGCGAAAAAATCCAAACGGAGACGGCTTTATGTCCCGCTTACTTTTCTTTTGCGGTTTTGATAAATCTTCATTCCGATTACCAGCACGGTTACCAGGTATATCACTACGGCAATGGGCGAGTCGGTCACAAACTTGCTGAAGTCGCCCAAGGAACGCTGCATGCCCCGACAGAAATTCTCCTCAATGATTGGCCCTAGGATGAAGCCTATGATCACCGTGACCAGCGAAAAGTCCATCTTTTCGAGGACATAGCCGAGTACGCCGAAGATGAGGACGATCCAAATGTCGAATAAACGATTGTTGATGGTGAAGGCGCCCACAATGCACACGGCGGAAATGACCGCCAACAAGGTATGGCGTTCGATCTTCAGAATCTTGACGAATATCCGCAGTCCGTAGCATTCAATTGCCAGGAAGATGAAGTGGCAGACAACGCAGGCCGCGAAAATGCTGTACACCAGCGCCCCGTTCTTTTCAAACAGCATGGGCCCGGGGCTTATGCCTTGGACCATGAAGGCGGCCAGCAGGATGGCGGTGGCGTTGTCGCCGGGGATGCCCAAGGTCATCAGCGGGATGAGGGCGCCTCCAACCGTGGCATTGTTGGCCGTCTCCGAGGCGACGATGCCGTCGATAATTCCCGTGCCGAATTTTTCCGGATACTTCGAGCGATTTCTCACCGCCGCGTACGCCGCTATGCACGATACGCCGCCGCCGGTACCGGGGAGGATGCCGATGCCGGTTCCGATACAGGCGGCGTACAGCGCGTTGCCCAGTTGGCTTTTGAACTCCCGCATGGAAAAACCGAATCCCTCGATCCTGCCGTAATTGAGTACGGTACCCTCTATCTGGTCGTCACGGGTGAAGGCGGCGTCGAAAATCTGGGTGATGGCGTAGAAGGCGATCATCAAGTCAAGGATGGCGAAGCCGGCGTTGAGCGAGGTGATGCCTAAGGTATAGCGCGGAAAAGGACTGGTGGCGCTGCGACCGATGAAGGAAAAGAAAATGCCTATGACCGCCCCTATGAAGCTTTTCAGGACGGATTTTTTGCCGACGGCCGAGATGATGGTCAGGGAAAAAATGCCAACCGCGAAATACTCGTAGTAGCTGAACTGGATGGTTATCCTGACCAGTTCCGGCGCGATTCCAATCAGCATCAGGATGCCGAACAGGCCGCCGAGGAAGGAAAAGACAATCGCCACCCCTAGCGCCTTGGCCGCCTCCCCCTTCGCCGCCATCGGCGCCCCGTCGAAGGTGGTGGCTACCGAGGCCGGTGTTCCCGGGATGCTCAACAGGATGGCGGAAATCAGGCCGCCCGACATGGCGCCGATGTAGATGGCCACCAGCATAGAAATGGCCTCGGTCGGATTCATCCCGTATGACATGGGCAGGAATAGGGCCATGGTCATTGCGCCGGAAACGCCCGGCAGGGCGCCGCCGATGATGCCGACAATCACGCCGAAGATCATGATGAGAAGCACTTGCGGCGCCATGACGCTGGAAAAGCCCTGCAGGAAAGCGCTCATGGATTCCCCTTTACCCTTATCTCAGTACGCCCATGGGCAGCCTGACGTTGAAACCGGTGACAAAAACCAGGTAAAGCGCGGCTGTCGCGATTACCGCCACCAGCGTCAACGGAAAAAACCGGCGCTGATCCACGGGGCAAAGCAACACTCCGGTCGCAAAAATGAGTACTGGCGTACAGATGAGAAACCCCGCCGGCCTGAGCAGGATCAGATACAAGATGAAGACGGTGATGATGCCTGCCACCCGGATGATTCTTTCAACGTCCCGTCGCCGGGAGGCCCTCGCCCCACTTGGCATTTCCCCCGCCTGTTGGCCGACAGCCTTCCGGTAGCGCAGCAGACCCTGGTAGGCGAGCGCGAGCCCCAGGACGAAAAGTAGCGCCCCGCATATGCGGGGCGCCATGCTGGCGCTAATGTTGCCGACGCCGGGGGCGACGCGGATGTAGTACGAGGCGAAAAAGCCTATCACCCCCCAAATCGCGAGAAGCAACCCGGTGATCAGATCGGCGTATTTGTTCTTGAAGTCATCCATGGGGAATCCTCGTTGCCCTTTCAGGCGGGTATTGAACGGGACGATTCGCGGCAGCGGCGAACGCCTATGGATTTTTCTGTCCCGGTTCAAAACCCCATCATCTTGGCGAGTTTCTTGTATACGTTCACCTCCTGATCGGCTATGTAGGCGGTGGCGTCATCGGCGTTGAGGTAGAAGGGCGTGGTCATCGCCTTGGTCGCGTCCGCCACGTATTCAGGACTTTCCACCACCGCCTTCAAGGCGGCCGAGAACTTGTCCACGATCGCCTTATCGGTACCCTTGGGAAAGGCGAAATAGAAATATTTCGGAACGCTGGTAATGCCGATGTCGTAGCCCAATTCCTTCAGGGTAGGAATATCGGGGAAGGCCGGATTGCGTTCGTCTGCCATGACGCAGTAAACGATGAAGTCGCCCTTTTCGACATAGTCCTGGACGAACCAGTATTGGTTGCCGATGACGTCCACCTTGCCCGCCAGAAGTTGGACGATCTTTTCGCCGTTGCTGGCGATGTCGGTCAGATTGAACTCGACACCCAGCGCGGCCTGAAACAGCAAGGCGCTCATGTAGGAGTAGCCGCCCGGCTGCATGGCGGGAAGTTCAATCTTTCCCGGATTGGCCTTGGCCGCTTCGACCAGGGATTTCAGTGTCGGGTAGGGAGATTCTTTGCGGGTACAGAAAATAAGCGTGTCGTCAATCGCACCGATGCCGGCGATGGCGTAATCGCTGGAGTTGTACTCGGTGATTCCGAAGTAATAGGGCGCGAAGGACTCGGGATTGAGGGCCATCATGGTGTAGCCGTCGGGATCGGCGTCGTGCACATACTGCCCGGCGATGGTCGCGCTGGAGCCAGGCATGTTGACGATGGCAATGCTGGCGCCCAATTCCTTTTCGAGATACTTGGCGAAGCGCCGAATCTGCGCGTCGGTGTCGCCGCCGGCCTTGGCGCCCAGGACGATTTCAATCGTCTTCCGCCCCGGCCAGGTACTCGCGTCGCCGGCGAAAGCGATGAAACTAGTGGAAATCCCCAGGGCGAGCGACAGAGCGACCATGATTCCAACCATTGTTTTGACAATGCCTCTCTTCATGTTCTTTCCTCCTTGTTCCTCGAATCACTTCCGGACAAAACGGTTGTTCACGAAAAAACTCTTGCCGATTTCGGCAATTTCCCCGCCGGTCAGTTTTATATACGGATTTTCGGTCAGGAACTTTTCGTAGTTCTTCATGCGCCAGACGTCGAATCCGGGCGTGTCGAAAATCCATTCCTGTCGGGCGGGCTGGATGGTGACGTTCGGATTGAAAATCCAGGCGACGTCGAACTGCTTTTCCGGATGACCCATCAGGAAACCGATTTTCCCGATGTAGCGGTTGCGTGGATCGTCCTCGGCCAAATGCTTGTCGCGAATGCAAGTTTTCATGTCGAAAATGCAGGGAATGGCCTTGTCCACCGTCCAACCGACTCTCGCCATCGCTTGACGCATATGGATTTCGAGTATCTTCGGATCGAAACTGATCTCCAGGTTCGGATGGACGTGGGTGACGGTGGGATCCATCACGATCGCCAGGGTGTCCTTCCAATGCTTGGACAGGAAATATTCCTCGATTTCCCGATCCTCGCGGGGACCGATTGTCCGGAAATGGAATTGCCCGCGGAAATCGTCCATGCAGGTCCGATCCCAAGACAACAGATTGTTGCCGTGCTCGGCCTCGGGGCAGTCGGTAGGCATGGGGCCGAGGATAGCGCCTCGATTAAAGCGGAAAATCATCTCCCAGTGTGGAAGACCGATGGAGTGGATTCCGTGGATGCTGGCTACGCCTTTTCGTTGCTGTTGCGGGTCCATGCCCCGGGCGAGCGGGCGTCTGATCGCCTTGAAATACATGTCGATCAATTCCGCCAGCGACTCGGGATGCAGAAAGGTGTCCACGTAAATATGGACATGGTACACTTCCATCCCGTATTCGCGTATCAAGTGATGTTCCATGAAATCCGACCAGTGAGTTCCGCGAAAATATTCGACCACGCCTTTGACAATGTCTTTTCTCACTTTCTTTTCCCCCGCTTCTTTCAAAAAAACGAAACCGGTCATTCCCCTGCCTCACGACGCGAATTCCTTTTTGAACGAGGCCACTATCTCCCTTCCGACCTGCCCCAGGGTGGTTGTGTCGGACATGGCCATCACCAGCGAATAGCCGCGGCGGTATTTCTCGGCCGCGTCGCTCCATCCGCCGGAAACGGTCGCCAATGACTTTTCCGCCGCCAGGGTCGCGGTTTCTATCGTATGGATGGCCGCCTGGACCTCGGGAGCGCCGGGATTGGCGAAATGCCCCATGTTGGTCGCCAAATCCATTGGACCTATCACTATCCCGTCCAGGCGCTCAATATCGAGGATGGCGTCGAGATTGGCGACCGCCTCCGGTGTTTCTATCTGGATAAAAATGCTTATTTCCGTGTTGACCCGTTGCAGATATTCCTTTGGATTATGGTTGAAGTGCGCCGCGCGCGGGCTGCTCGCCATGCCCCTGACGCCGGCGGGAGGATAGAGGGCGGCGGCAACCGCCGCCTCGGCCTCCTGGCGGGTGTTGACGTAGGGAACGAACAATCCGCCGGCGCCGGCGTCGAGAATTCGCTTGATTTGCACGAAATCGTTCCATTGGGGGCGGACGAAGGGGACGATGGGATATGCCTGCATGGCCTGTATCTGGGCCACGAGACAGCCGATGTCGCCGGGACCGTGTTCCAAATCGATGACGGCCACGTCGAATCCGGCGCCGGCCACGACCTCGGCGGTCATGTTGCTGCAGGCGTGCAGCCAGGCCGCCGACAACTTTCCCCCGCTTTTCATTTTCTCACGCGCCGGGATTTTTCCATAAGGCAGCATTTGTTCTCCTGATGAAATCCATTCTTCCAGCCGGCATCGCGGAAATGGAAGCCGGCATTTCCAATCTCTTTCCCGTTCACCGTCGTTCCATGAGCGGAAAGGCCGTGCCGACATAGGGTAGATAGCGTTTGAACGCTTCGGCGTTGGCGATTTTCCGTTTCAGCCAATTGGTCGCCTGGAATCCCCGGTGCCTGGCGAAATGGACGTAATAATCCCTGAGTTGCGGCTGGCAGGCAAAACAGGCGATCGCCTCCATCTTGGCGGCGAAGGTATCGCCGATATCGATATAGGTATCGGGGGAGAAATTGTTGAATTCCGAATAGGGTACGGTGCTTTCAAAAAAGAAGACGTCGGGAAAGGCATGCGGCGGCGTGGTGGGAAAAGCCCCGATTTGGGCGCCGCTCGATATGGCGTCGATGACGGCCCTGCCGGTCTTTTCGTGGTCGGAATTCGTCGGATCCTCTATCCAGTGGGTAAGAACAACGGCTGGGCGGAGATCGAGGATCGCCCTGGTGAGGCGCCGCTGTCGCTCCTCGTCGAAATACAGCGGATAGTCCAGATATTCCCAAAATTCGATGGCCGCTCCCAGCCGATCGGCGGCAGCATGCGCTTCCCGGCGGCGGATTTCGCCGCAATCTTCGCATGTCCCGTTCGGATTCGCCTGCCAATAGCCGCTCGATTCGCCCCTGGCGCCATAAGTGACCGCAATCACCTGCACCTTCCAGCCATCCCCGGCGTATTTGGCTATCGTGCCCCCGGCGCGGGTGCAGAAATCGGCGGCATGGGCGCTGACGACCAGCATATTCTTTTTCTCCATGTTGGCTCTTCCCTCTTTACGAAGCCATACGCCCAAAAGCTTATGACGGCGCGCACCTCGCCAAGTCCGCATGTCTCGTCGCACACGAAAACCAGATTCGCGCAAAGGAATCCTGGCCGGCCGGTGATCCGATGCTTTCATTTACGCATCGTTCCCTGTCGATTCGGAACTAGTCGCCTGTCAGGGCTTTCTCGTATTTCCGGTACACTTCGATCTGGCTGTTGATGTATCGCACCGCCTCGTCGGGCGCCATATAGTTGGCGTTCACGAAATTCTTCTTGCAGTCGGCGATATAGTCCGGATTTTCCGCCACTTTCTTCGACGCGGCGTTGAAGCGATCGATTACCGCCTTCGGGGTGCCCTTCGGGAAGACTATGTAGAAGAACTTGTCGAACACCAGGTTGTAGCCGGAATCGGCGAAAGTGGTGACGCTCTCGGCGCCGGCCAGGCGCTGGCTGGAGAGGATGCCAAGGCATTTGATCTCTCCCCTGTCGATGTATTGCTTCATCAATCCGTACTGGGTGCCGATGACGTCGATCCGGCCGCCCAGAAGAGCGATGGTCTTCTCGGCGGCGGTGCCGGCGTCGACAATGTTGAAGTCGGCTCCGGAAGCCTCGGCCAGCGCCAGGATGTGGAGGTGCGTGAAGGAACCGCTTTCGGTGCCGAAGCTGACGTCGCCCGGATGAGCCTTGGCGTAGGCGACCAGTTCCTTGATGTCGTTATAGGGCGTTTTGACGTTGGAGGCGAAACAATTCGACTTGTCGATGACCGGCATGGCGGCCACCTCGAAGGTCTCGGGGACGGAATAGTCAATGAAACCCATGATGTGGTTGATCATCGCCCCGCTGTGGAAGAACAAAGCCCGGTAGCCGTCCGGCTTGGCCTGCCTGACGTTGTTGATGGCGATGCTGCCGGCGGCTCCCGCCATGTTCACCACCGGCATGGGCTGGCCGAGTTCCTTTTCGAGATACTTGAGAAACACCCGGCAGTTGATGTCGGTGTCGCCGCCGGGATTGCTCGGAGTTACGACTTCGACAGGCCTTTCCGGCCAATTTCCCGCCAGAGCGGCGGAGCCGGCCAGGGCGGCGATTGCCATGAGCGTTGCGAATTTCCCAATTCTTTCCATGTTTTTTCTCCTGATGCAGATGACCTATGTCCGACCGGAGCGGCTTCCGGGCCGCCCGGCCATTGAGGTTGCCGGCGTTAATCCGCGGCGCCGGCC
>JAISYD010000200.1 GCA_031270145.1 Planctomycetota bacterium | reverse complement strand
CGGCGCTCAAAAACGGAGGAGGGACGGGGAATGTTTTATTTGTCGCGCGGCGCGGCCTTGCTCGCCTTGTGGATTTTGCTTGCCGTCGCCTTCGCTCCCGGTTGCCTTGGCGATTTCGCCGCCAACCAAAGTCGCAGGCAGGCGGCCAGGAGTTCCAGTTACTACATCAAAAAATATGCCGAGCCCGAACTAACCGCCCTCTACGCCGAGGATCCCCGGGCCAAGGTGGAGGTGCTGGAAATGACCCGCGAGGGCCGCAACTGGCTAGCCGACGTGGTGGTGCATTCCGGCGGCAAAAGAACCAGGCAAAAGGTGTTGCTGGATCAGAACGGGAAAATCCTCTCCCGACGATAAAAAATTCAACTTCCTCCTTCCGCGTCCGTTAATACGGTCGTGGATTGCTTTCCAGCGGCGTCGCCGGCGAGCAGTTCATTTCCGCTTGGGACGGAAAATCGTTGGCTATGGGAGGGATTTTTATGAACGTCAATGCTGCGGGAAGTTCCCCCTACACCGGGATGGTGGGGGCGGGAATCCAGACGCTGAACGCGGCGAACCAAGCCCAGCTTGACATGGCGAAAAAACTGTTGCCCATGCAGGCGGCCGAGAATGCCGGCCGCGCCGTCAGCGAGGCCAAGGGATTGTTCGTCGACGCCTACGCTTAATCGACGGGCAAGGCCCAAAAATGCCGAAGGCCAGGTCCCCAAGCCTGGCCTGGCTTTCATACCCCGCGGCGTTTCCCGGGAAGCCGCCCCGTCCCGCTATCCGCCCACCCTTTTCCTCCATTCCTCGATGGCGAAACGATCGGTCATGCCGGCGATATAGTCGGCGGCGGCTCTGGGAACTCCGTCGCCCGCGGCGATGGCCCGATATTCCTCCGGCAGGTTGCCGGCATCGGCCGAATAAAAGTCGAACAATTGCCGCAAGCGCGTCCTCGCCTCCTCCATGACGGCGGACACGGCGGGATGGCGATAAAAGTTCCGGGCCAGGAAGGTTTTCAGGCTGTTTTTGTCTTTTTCCACCTCGGGCGAAAAAGCCACCGCCCCGCCTCCGGCTTCCCTGACCGCCTCCGTACTGTCCAGCTTCAGGCGCACGATGTTTTTCCCGCTTTCCGCCAACAGATCCGTGACCAACAAATTGATGAGCCGTCTGACCCCCTCGGTCCGCTGGAGCGAGGGGGTCAGGCCGGCCAAGCCTGACTGAGAGAAAGCCTGACGCCATAACGCCTCCCCCTCCAGCATGGCCGCGCTCAGCATGCCGCTGAACAGACCATCGTCGACATCATGCGCCAGATAGGCTATGTCGTCGGCGGCCATGCTGGCCGCCACCTCCAGCAAAGGAGCGTCATACTTAGGGAACTCGTCCTGCCCTTCCGCCACGGCGGAGCCGCCATGGCGGACAAAAGCCTCGCGCACCTCATGGCAGAGATTGAGGCCGGCAAAATCGGCGTAGCGCTTTTCCAACACATCGACCACCCGCAACCCCTGGCGGTTGTGGTTGAAGCCGCCGGCTCCGGACATCAGGCTGTCCAGTTCGCGCTCTCCGGCATGGCCGAAGGGCGTATGGCCGAGATCGTGCGACAGGGCGGCGGCCTCGGCCAAATCCTCGTTAAGCCGCAAGCCCCTGGCGATGGCGCGGGCCAACTGGGTCACTTCCAGGGTGTGGGTCAGCCGAGTGCGGTAATTGTCGCCCTCGCCGTTGACAAAGACTTGCGTCTTATACTCCAGGCGGCGGAAGGCGGCGGAATGGATGATGCGGTCACGATCCCGCTCGTAAGGGTTGCGCCTAGGGTGTTCCGGCTCGGGATGCCGCCGCCCCCGGCCCGCCCCGGCCCGCTGGGCCGCCGGCAGCATATGGTCGGAAAGCGGCGCGAGCAGTCTGTGCCCGCTATAATTTTTGCGCCTGATGCTCACTGGACTTCCATTGCAGCGCCGAGTCGCGCTCCAACACCTTGGCGGCCATGAGTCGGCGATAGGTTTTCAGCATTTCCCCTAGGCTTGAATTGCCGATGGCGAGGATGGCTATGGCCATCAAGGCGGCGTTTTGCGCCCCGCCGCCGCCAGCCGACATTACGGCCACGGGAATGCCGCCCGGCATCTGGGTCATGGAGAGCAGGCTGTCCAGGCCGCCCAGAGCCTCGTTGGCAATGGGTACGCCAATCACCGGGATAATCGTATGGGCGGCGATCACCCCAGGCAGGTGGGCGGCGCCGCCGGCGGCGGCGATAATGACCTTCACTCCACGGCTTTCGGCCGTTTTGGCGAATTCCGCCGTCTCGTCCGGCGTCCGATGGGCCGACAGCACCCGGATCTCGAATTCAACCGCGAATTCCTTGAAAACCTCCAAGGCCGAATCCAGCTTGTGATAGTCGGAATAGCTCCCCATGACCAACGCCACCTGCGGATCCATTTTTCCCCTTTCGGACGGATTGCGCCAGGAAGCTTCCCGCCTCAGCCGGCCTTCCCCCCGCCAGACGCCCATTCCGCCAAATCGTCCGCCGCTTCCAGGCAGAGGCGGGCGTCAAGCCAAAAGGCCCGGTATTGTTCCAAATCCATATTGTCAAGCGGCCTCAAGGCGGCGTCAGCCCCGGCCGGGCGCAACAAGATCAAGCTCAACACATTTTGCTCCAAACGGTGGGAAAAATCAATGCCCCGCCGTTCCCGCTCGCCGTTCAGCCTAGACAAAAACGCCCGGCCGAATTCAAAGCCGGCCAAAGCGCCGGGAAAGCGGACTTGAGCGACAACTCCCACCCTGGCTAAAGCGGAAGAAACGGCCTTGCCCTTGTCCGGAGGCAGCCTGACGCTGGAAAGCCGCACCTCGACCCCCTTCCTGACGCCGGCAAACACTTCCTTACCGAAACTGGTCTTGCCCGCCTCCTCCGGGAAACCGCCCCCCGGCGCTCCCTCCCAGCCAGGAAGGCCGCCAGAAGTGATCGACAGGCAGGGATCGATGAAAACAGCCAGGTTGTCGAGTATGGAGAGCCGCAGTTTGTCCATCATCCTTTTCAGCAGGACAAGATAAGACATGCTTCCGAGCACGACGCCAAGCGATAGCGCGGGGAGAAAGATGAACAGCCGCAACGAAAAGCTCATCAGTCCGAATAATTCCCGGTACGATTGGATGAACAGCCAAATCAAAGCGGCGGAAAACAAGGTCGCCGCCGCGCCGGCGCCCAGGGAACGCCGAAACAACCGGTTCTTCCGCGCAATCGCGTCTTCCAGGGCCGGGCGCACCCGCGCGAAGACGAATTTTTGGAATTCCGTCTCAAAAAAGTTGTCAACCTCATGGCTCATGGATCGCCCCCCCTCCTCGTTTTTTCCGACCAGATCCAATCCAGGGCGCCCACCGTATCGGCGAAAAAGCGATCCGCGCCCGACAAGCGGTCGGCGGTCCAGGTGTTCATGACGCCAAACACCAGGCAGCCCGCCGCCTTGCCGGAAACAACGCCGGCCGGCGAGTCTTCCAGGACGACGCAATTTTCCGGAGCCAGGCCCAGGCGGTGCGCGGCGGCAAGATAGATGTCGGGGGCCGGTTTGCCGTTGGCCACCGAATCCAGGGTGACTATCTCCTGGAAAAAGCGGCGCAATCCGGCCGCTTCTAGGCTGGTGAGCGTGTTGCGCCTTATGCTGTTGGTGCCGACGGCAAGGCGGAGGCCGGCGGCGGCGAGGCGTCCCAGCCTTTCCTCAACGCCGGGGAAAAGCAAGTCGACGCCGGCCCGGATAATCAAATCACGGAAGATTTCATCTTTCGCCGCCAGCGGATTGGCGATTTGCCGGAAACCGGGGAAAAGCCGGCAGGCTTTTTCAGCGGTGCGGACGTCGGGAAGGCCGATGCAATCCAGATTCCATTTGGCGTCGGGATGGAAGCCGACGCGGGCGACCAGGATATTCCAGGCTTCAAGGTGATATTTTTCAGAATCCACCAGCGTTCCGTCAAGATCGCAGAGTATGCCGTCCATTTCCTGCATGGGATTCCCATTTTAAAAGGGCGGGAAGCGCGAATCCTGGCGGCGTCAGGCGCCGGGCGCAAAGTCGCTCGCCATGCCCACCCCGCGGGAGGACGAGGGCAGGCGCACCTCGGCCCTGGGGGCGGCGGCGTCCGGCGGAATCATGCCAGACAAGTCGGGGACGGACGGAACCGGAGCCGGTTCCTTCTCAATGATCTCGGCCGGCTGCCTACCGCCGCCGGACTTCGAGCGGAAGAGGTTGGCGTTGCGGGTCGGCATCCGGACAAACGAACTGTCCGGCGCGCGCAAATCGGCGATAAGCAGCGGCGAAACTCCGGGATCGAAGTTGAAGGCGGGGGGAATACGTTCATCCCTCTCCCTAGCGGGAATGCTCTTCGAGGCCGGGGAAAGCGAGGCGTAAGCCCCCTCCCCCGGCTTGATCATGCTGATTGGCGAATCCGACTCAAAAGTTTCGTAGTTCCAGACTTCCGGTTCTTCGGCATACCAAGGCCCGTCGATGGCGGCCTGGCTTTCAAGCGGTTCGCCCAGGTCCGGCTTCCCGGCGTCAAGCATATTGCCGGAACCGGAGTTGTAGCCAAGATCCAGGGCTTCGGCCCCGGCGCCGGCGCCATTGCCGGCGGACGCTGGCAGACGCAGCGAGGATCTGGCTCCGATAGCCTCAGGCAACCGTACCACGGTGACTGGATGAACCGGCCGACCGGGAGTCCGGGCGGGTTCGACAATCGCCTGGATATCCTGCATCCCTCCGCCCCGCTCCTCCAACCTGACACCGCCGTCAAGGCGGACCCGAATACGATCGCCGGGCTGGACGATGATTTTCCGGCCGCCGTCGCGGTCCGGCCGGAAGTTGGGATTGGCGCCGGCGGCTGAGGCGAAACGATAGTCGTCGCCTTGGCTCGAATCCGGGCCGTCTTCCATGGGTGGCGCCGCCGGACGGCGGTAATAAGCGGCGCCCACGGCGCGACCGGCACTCCTGGCCGCCTGCCCCCGTCCGGAGGGGTCGGCTTCGCCCGGCTCGCCGCCGGATCGGGTATCCTGCTTGGCGACCGCTTCCGCCGCCTTGGCGGCAACGCTTTCCAGAACGCCGCCGATATTCGCGACGCGGTTGTTCCAGGGTTCCATCCGCCGGGCCCGGCGGATGGCGTCGACGGCGTCGTCGGGACGGTTGAGTTCCATATAGGCTTCCGCCAGGGCCAGAAGGGAGATGGCGTTGTCGCCAATCTGCGACGCGAC
>JAISYD010000194.1 GCA_031270145.1 Planctomycetota bacterium | reverse complement strand
GTCGGCGGCGAGCCGAATCAGATCGTCAAGCCCGACGCCGAATTGCGGCTGGCCCTGGCCTTCGCCGACGTCTACCAGGTAGGCATGAGCCACCACGGCCTGCGCATCCTCTATGAAATAGCCAACCGGCTGGAAGGGGTGGCGGCGGAGCGGGTCTTCGCCCCCTTCCCGGACATGGAGCGGGAGCTCCGGGCCGCCGGGCGGCGCCTGGCCACCCTGGAGACCTCCACCCCGCTGTCGGCCTGCCAGGTACTGGGCTTCTCCCTCGGCTATGAGTTGGCGGCTTCGTCGGTCCTCACCATCCTCGATCTGGGGGGCGTCCCCCTCACCCGCTTTGAAAGGGAAAACAGCGCCGCCCCGCTGGTAATCGCCGGAGGCGCCGCCTGCCTCAACCCCGAACCACTGTCGGATTTCATCGACGTCTTCGTCATCGGCGAGGGCGAGGAGGCGCTGCCGGAGCTTTTGGCCATCGTCCGCCGGCATCTTCCGCTGGCCGGGGAAAGGCGCCGGGCCATACTCCGGGAAATCGCCGGTCGGGTGGAAGGCGCCTATGTCCCGGAGTTTTACCAAACCGCGGCCGGCCCCGGCGGCGAAACCGTGGTGACCGGCGGCCTGGCCGCCGACATCCCCTTCCCGATCCGCCGCCGGGTGGCGGCCAATTTCGACTCCCAGCCCCAGTCGGTTCGGCCGGTGGTGCCGATCCACGAAACCGTGCACGAGCGGGCGGTGCTGGAAATCATGCGCGGCTGCCCCAATGGCTGCCGCTTTTGCCAAGCCGGCTATGCCGGCCGGCCGTTGCGGGAAAGAAGCCCGGAAACCCTTGTCGCCGCCGCCCGCGACTGCCTGGCCGCCACCGGCTACGACGAGGTCGGGCTGTTGAGCCTCAGCTCCTCCAATTATTCCCGCTTCGATTCCCTGGTCGAGACGCTGGATCGGGAGTTGGCGCCCCGGGGGGTCAGCCTCTCGCTCCCCAGCCTCAGGGTCGACCACGCCCTTTCCGGGATTCCCGCCCGCTTTGCCTCGGTGCGGAAGTCCGGCCTGACCGTGGCTCCGGAGGCTGGCAGCGATAGGCTCCGGGCCGTCATCAACAAGGAAGTGAAAAACAGCGATCTGCTGATCGCCGCCGCCGAGGCCTTCCGGCGCAACTGGCGGCAAATTAAACTCTACTTCATGATCGGTCTCCCCACCGAAACGGACGAGGATGTCCTAGCCATAGCCGATCTCGCCTTGGCGGCGGCCCGGCAACGGCAGTCTGCCAAGGGGCGGGGCGGAAAGCCGGCCATCCAGGTCTCGGTCAGCAATTTCGTCCCCAAGCCCTTCACCCCCTTTCAATGGCTGGGCGCGGCTGGGATCGAGGCCTGGGAGGCGAAGCAGCGGCTCCTGGCGGAGCGGATGAACCGGCGGCTGGTGGCGTGGCGCGGCCACGACGCCGCCCTGTCGCGCCTGGAGGCGGTTTTCGCCCGGGGGGATCGCCGGCTGGGGGCGGTGATCCTCGCGGCCTGGCGGGCGGGGGCGCGGCTGGACGCCTGGAGCGAACATTTCCGGCCCGGCGTCTGGCTGGACGCCTTCGCCGCCCGGCATTTGGATCCGGCCGCCCTGGCGGCCCGCGAGTTCGATCCGGCCGGGGCCTTGCCCTGGGATCACATCGACTGCGGAACCAGGAAGGATTTTCTGCTCCGCGAACTCGGGCGCGCCCGCTCGGCAACGCCGACCGCCGCCTGCTCCCCCGGCGTCTGCGCCGGCTGCGGGGTTCCCGGCTGCGGCTTTGCGGCGGCGGCGGTCTGACCTCACTCGCCGCTTTCCCCGCCGATGGTCAGGCGGCGCAGCCTGGCCAATTCGTCCCATAGGTCCATTTCGGCCAAACTGGCCCGCCGCTCGCGCACCGACAGAATCCGGTGGCCGGAATCAAGGAAAACATCAATGCCGGCAAGCGGCCGCCAGGGCGGCGCCAGCGAAAAAAAGCGGCAATCCCGGATTTCCACCCGGCTATGCGTCCCCGGCGGCGAAGCGTCGCCAGGCAAAACCTCGGCGGTTTTGGCGGTGAACATGCCCTGGGTGAACCAGGCGAAGCGTTTCCCGGCCGGCGAAGCCAGCGCCGCCGCCGCTTCCGGACCATTGCCGGCCGGCTGTACGACAAAGCGCAAGGGACGGGGGGCGAAGCTGGAATAGGCGGCGTTGTGAACATTGCCCTCCGCGTCGCGGGCGGCGACGCTCCAGGCCAGATGGGTGAACATGAGCGGCATGGCCCGCGTCTCCACCGCCGTGATGCCGGCGGCGGCCAGTTCCAGCCTGGCGATTTCCGCCGTCTGCCGGCTTTGCAGCCAGCCGATCAACAGGTAGCAGAGAATGAGGCCGCCCGCCGGCCGGGCCAGACGGCCGGCCAGTTTGACTCGGCCCGGATGCCGGTGGACGGCCGGATAGGCCAGGGGATTGATGAAGGTCTCGGTTTTTTCCCGGCGCAGCAGGCGGTTGGCGGCGAAGCTCGCCAGCGACAGGGAAAAAACGAAGATGTCCAGGATGGGCGCCGCGTCCAGCGCCGCCCGCTGGTTGGAAAAGGGCAGGAACAGCATGGTGCCCCAACTGGTGACCACATCAAGGAGGATGTGGGAATACAGGCACAGCAGGGCGAGGAGCGCCCAGGCGCGCCATTCCCCCGGTTTCCCGGCCAGCCGGGCGGCGGCGAGCCCCAGGAGCGGCGCCGCCGGCAAGGTTATGAAAAGGCTGTGGGTGTAGCCGCGGTGGTCGAGCCAGGGGTTGTCCGGCGACAAGAGCCGGAGGATCAGGATGTCGATGTCCGGCAGGGCCGCCGCCGCCAGGGCGAAGGGGGTGGCGAACGGTCCCAGCCGGCGGCGGAACCAGCCGTCCGAAATGACGGCGCCGGCCAGGGCGTGGGTGAGCGTGTCCATGTCAAGCGGCTCCGTGCGGCCCTAGCCGCCTTTCCGAGGTTATGCCGGCGAAGGCGGCGGAGAAGGCGGCGAGCGAGGCGGGGGACAGGACCACCTTCCTCCAGATTTTGATGCCGGACTCCCGGTAGATGCCTTGCCAGTGCTCGTCGCGGCGGCGGTCCGACGATTCGTAGTCGTGCTCGAAATACACCTCCGCCACCCGCGCCGCCGCCAGCAGCTTGGTGCAGATGTAGCAGGGAGCCAGGGTGCAATAAGCCGCCGCCCCCTCCACCGACACGCCCAGCCGCGCCGCCTGGGCCACGGCGTTGGCCTCGGCGTGGCTGGAGCGGCAGTAATTGTACTTGTCGGCGTCGCCGCTCCCCATTTGCCGGCTGTAACAGAAGGGCGTGCCGTCGGGGTTGAAGTTGCCCAGGCAATGCGGCGCGCCCGGCGGCGAGCCGTTGTAGCCGGTGGCGAGGATGTGCCGGTCGCGCACCAGGATGGCGCCGGTCGGCCGCGAATTGCAGGTCGAGCGGGTGCTGATCAGTTTCGCCGCCGCCATGAAGTATTCGTGCCAGTCGGGGCGCACGCGTCGCCCTCCCTCAGATCCCGGAACTGCCAAAGCCGGCCGTCCCCCGCTCGGTGCCGGCGTCGAATTCCCCCTCCTCCAACCGTTCGAGCCAGTGGCCGGGGACGGGGCGAAAGGCGATCTGGGCTATTTTCATCCCCTCCGCCAACTCCAGCGCGAGCTGGCCGGCGTTGTGGAGGATGACCCCGATTTCGTTCCGATAGCCGGCGTCGATGGTGCCGGGGGTGTTGAGGACGGTGAGGCCGAGCTTCAGGGCGTTGCCGGAGCGAGGCCGCACCAGGGCCTCCCAGTCCGGCTCCAGCATCAGGAAAACCCCGGTCTTGGCGAGGCAGCGGCGGCCGGGCGGCAGGGTGAACGCCGCCTTTTCGTCGGCCGGCGACTCGGGGGCGGCGTAGGAGCGGGCAAAAAGATCATAGCAGGCGTCGTCCGCGTGCGCCCTGGTTGGGGTGTACCGGACGTCGTTGCCCCGGAGCGAAAAGCGTATCCGGATCAAATCTCCTCCTCCAAACCGGCGAAATAAGCGGGGCAGCGGGGCGAGAGTCCGGCCAGGATCAGTCGCGCCAGGCTCCGGAACTTCGGGTGCGCGTCCATGGCCAGCCGCAAGCGCAGGATGTGGCGCCATTCCCGGAAGTTGGCGGTGGCGAAGATGGTCGCGGCGGCGCAGGTGGGCAGGACGTCCCTGGCCTCCTGGGGCGGCGACCCGGCGGCCAGCATCGCCAGGTACGCCGACTCGGCCGCCGCCATGGCCGCCCGCCAGGCCGCTTCCCCGTCCGCCGCCGCGAAGAGCGGCCGCACCACCGGCACGCCGCCGTCGTACTTGATGTAGCGGGTGGACGACTGGGTGTAGCTGGCCAGCCGGTGGCGCACCAGCTCGTGGGTAATGCCCCGGTCGGTCACCAGGCGGAAGGTGGCCGAGGCGTGCTCGAAGACCGATTCGTGCCCCCGCCGCCTGAGCCCGGCGAGGAAGCCGTCCCGCCGCTTGCGGCAGCGAAGGCAGCGGCCGTCCGGGCAGTCGCAGCGCATGCGATCCTCCGAGTTGTAGCAGACCCGGGCGATGCGCTCCAGCAGCCAATCGGCGTCGGGGGTGCATTGAACCAACTCGGCGCTCTGCTCCACTTCCCGCACGGGCGGTTTCTCCTCCGGCCTTCCCCGGCCGTCAGCCCAGGGGCGCGTCCGGGCTCATGTCGATATTGCCGGACGGCCCTATTTCCAGGTAGTCCTGGGGGATGACTTCGGGCAGCCAGCGGATGTCCATATAGCCCCGGTGGACCTTGTTGAAGGCGTCGTCGATCATCGGCTCCAGGCCCTTGGACATGAGCTGGACGTAAATGAGGTTTTGCTCCGACTCACGCCTGAAGGTGGCGCGGGTGTTGCCGGTGAAATTGAGGAACTCGGCCAGCATGGTGCGGCCGCTGTGCCCGAGGCCCTTGCACTGGTCGCAGCCCTTCGACTGGAAGAAGCGCATGCCGTTGGGGATGCCCTGGTACAGGATGGTCTCGAGCTCGGCCTCGCCCGGCTGGAAGGGCTCGCGGCAATGCGGGCAGAGTCGGCGCAGCAGGCGCTGCGAATTCACCGCCAGCATCTGCTCGATGAGCAGGGCGCGGTCCAGGCCGAAGCCGTACATGCGCTCCACCGTCCCCACCGCCGAGGAGGTGTGGAGGGTGGAAAAGGTCAGGTGGCCGGAATAGGCCAGCTTCAGCGCCTCGTTCGCCGTCTCCTCGTCGCGGATTTCGCCGATGAGGATGACGTCGGGGTCCATGCGCATGAAGCCGCGGGCGGCGGCCGCGAAGTCCACCCCCTTCGAGGGGATGGTCTCGACCTGGGTGACGTTGGGCAACTGGTATTCCACCGGGTCCTCCACCGTCAGCACCTTGCAGGTGGGATCCTGGGCAACATGGGCCAGGGCGGAGCAGAGGGTGGTGGTCTTGCCGGAGCCGGTGGGGCCGGTCACCAGGATCAGCCCGGACGGATTGTTGATCGCCCGCTCGAAGCCGGCCAGGATGCGCGACGGGAAGCCGATCTGGGCCAGGGTTGGGATGGTCTTCTTGCCGGGCAGCAGGCGGATGACCGCCGTCTCCCCGTTGACGGTCGGCATGATTTGCACCCGGAAGTCGAAGGGCGAGCCGTCCGGGGCGATCTTGCGGAACGAGCCGCCCTGGGGCTGACGGGTCTCCGCGATGTTCATGTTGCCCTCGATCTTGAGGATGTTCATGATCCCGCGGAGCGTTTCCTTGTCGATCCCGCTGTCGGGGACGTTGTGCAGCACCCCGTCGACCCGGAGGCGGGTCTGGATGAAGCCGTCGAAATTCTCGATGTGGATGTCGGAACACCTCAGTTGAATGGCGCGGAGGATGAGGCGGTTCAACAAATGCTCGAAACGGGCGCGGATGTCGGCCTCGTCGGTGGATTCGAGGCTCATGGCCCCGCCGGGGGCGGGGGCGTCGTCCGGCTTCTTCTCCGCCGAGGCCAGCTTGCCCGCGTTCTCCTCGATCAGCTCCTCGCCGTAGAGCTTGGCGTAAATGGCGGCGAAGGTCGATTCGTCGACGACCCTCACCTCCATCCGGGAACAGCCGAACGAATGGGGCAATTCGTTCGCCTTGAGGAAGGGGTTGGCGCTGATGGCGTGGAGGACGCGGTTCTTGATCGCGTAGGGAAGGATGCGGTTGAACTTGACGTATTCCTTCTTCAGCCGCTGCTTGACGTTCGATTCCTTGATCAGGCGCATGCCCTCGTCCGCTTCGATGTAGGGGAGGTTGTTGATGCTGGCCAGGGTGCGGAAAAGCACCTGCTCCGAGAGCATGTTCGACTTGACCAGGTAGCGGCCCAGCGGCATGCGCGCGCCCTGGGCGGCGGTTATGACCGACTGAAGCTTTTCCTTCGGCAGGAGCCCCTCGCGGACGAGGATCTCGCCCAGCCGCACTCCCTGCGCCCCGCGCTGCTTCAGGGTGTCGAAGACCTTGGCGATCAAGCCCGGCAGCTCTTCCCGGCGCACCGGGAGAAGTTGCAGCTCCTTGACGTCGAGGGTGGCGGCCAGATAACGGTCGGCCTCCTCGCCGAGCGGGCCGGAGACCGCCACCAGCGCCTGGTTTTTGCCTTCCCGGAGGATCGGGAGCGCCAGGTTCTTGTCGATGAACTCCCGCTTCGCCGCCGCCGGCAGGGCCGGATCCACCGGAAAGTCGTCGATCATCACGTAGGCGACGATGCCTAGCGCCCTGGCCAGCGCCACGGCCACGTCGCCCGACTTGGCGAAGCCGAGCAGGATGGCGATTTTGAAGTCCGGATCGCCCGGATCGATGCGGCGGCGGAAATCGCCGACTTGGCCGGCCAGCGCTATCGCCTTCATCTGTTCCTCGGTGATGAGCTTTTTTTCCAAAAGATCGTTGGCAATCGCCGGTATCATGCGGCCTCCGTCACTTGGCGTTCCCTCCCTCGGCCAGCATTTCCCGCGCCTGGCGCAGGGCCGCCCCGCCGATTGGTTCCCCGTGGATCATGCTGGCCACCTCGCGCAACCGCCGCTCGGCCTCCAGCCGCTCCGCCCGGGCCGAGGTGCGGCCGTCCCGGACATGTTTGGACACCCGCAGATGGACGTCGGCGTGGGCGGCGATTTGCGGCAGGTGGGTTATGACCACGACTTGCCGCGTCCGGGCCAGCTCCCTGAGCTTCAGGGCCAATTCCCTCCCCAGCCTGGCGCCGACCCCGGCGTCGATTTCGTCCAGGAACATCAGGTCGGGCCGATCCACCAGGGACAGGGCGGCCTTGAGCGCCAGCATGGCCCTGGACGCCTCGCCTCCGGACGCCTCGCCGGAGATCGCCGCCGCCGGCTCGCCCGGGTTGGGGCTGATGAAGAAGGCCACCTCGTCGAGCCCGGACACGCCCGCCTCCAGCGCCCGCTCCGGCGGCATCCCCTCCCGCCACAGCGGCTCGAACGACGTCCCGAAACCGGCTCCGGCCATGCCTAGTCCCGCCAGCTCCCGGTTGACCGCCTCCGCCAGCCGCTCCGCCGCCAGCCGCCGCTTTTCGCCAAGAATCAGCCCGGTCCGGATCGCCTCCGGCAGGAGGGCGGCCAGTCGCGCCCGCGCCTCTTCCTCGCCGGCGTCCCAGCCGGAAAGCTCCTCCACCTCGCGGGCCAATTTTTTCCCGGCCTCGGGCAGATCGCCCGGCTGGCAGCCAAGGCGCTTCGCCAGCGCCTTCAATTTTTCGGATCTGGCGATCAGCCCGTCCAGCCGGCCGGGTTCCCCGCCCGTCTCCTCGGCGACGGCGGAAAGCGCGCCCAGGGCGGCGCCGACCAGTTCCAGGGCCGAGGCCAAGCCCCGCCCCGCCCCGGCCAGCCGGGGAGAAACCCCGGCCAGGCGCTCCAAGGTCCGCCGCGCCTGGGCCAGAGCATCGACGGCCGGCGGCTCGCCCGTCTCCAGGAGCGCCGCCGCCTCGGTCGCGGCCTGGGCCACCGCCGCCGCGTCCGCCAATTCGCGGATGGCGTCCTCCAGCCCGGGATCGGAGGCGGGATCGAATTTCGCCTCGGCGATTTCGGCCAAGTCATGCCTGGCCCGTTCCAACCGGAGGCGGACCAGTTCGCGCTCTTCCCGGCCGGCCCGCAGCCGCCGGGCCAGCGATTCGGCGGCCAGGAAGGCCCGGGCATAGGCCGCCCGCTCCCCGGCCAGCCCGCCGTAGGCGTCCAGAAGCTCCAACTGCCGCCCGGGATCGGCCAATCGCGCCTGTTCGTTCTGGGCCGCGAAGTCCACCAGGGGCGTCAGGGCCAGGCGTACCGCATGGGCGGTCATGGCCTTGCCGTTCACCGTCAGGCCGCCGCCGTCCGGGCGGATGGTCCGTTCCACCGCCACTTCGCCGCCGGGACCGGCCAACTCCCGCGCCGCCCCGGGCCAGCCGGGGCCGGCCTGGAAAACCGCCCGGATCCGCGCCGCCGGGCAGCCCCGGCGAATCGCGTCGTGCCCGCCCCTGCCGCCCAGGGCGAGGCCGAGAGCCCGCGCCACCAGGCTTTTACCCGCCCCGGTTTCGCCCGACACGGCGGTGAGGCCGGGCGAGAAGGCGAATTCCGTTTTTTCAAAAAGGAGGAAATTCTCCAGTTCAAGGCTGCGAAGCAAATTCTCGTCCCATCGGCATTCCTCCCGCGCCGCGATCCGCGGCGGCCGGCGCTCCCAATATAATGATTTTACCCATTATGCCGCTTCCCCGCAAGAAGCGAATCCTGGAACCCGGCCGGACTCCGGGGCCTTGGCCTCAATTCCCGGCCAAAGGGCGCCTGGTCCCGCCGACGGCTTAATCCCGAATCCACCCGCAAGCCTAGGCTCGGTTGACGGCGCCCGATAAACGCCGCGTCCGCCGGCTGTCCTTGAACCGGCGGACGGGGAAGGCGCATAAGGAAAAAGGAACCGATTTTTAAAGCGTCTTCCCGTTTTCAGCCGCAACCGCTCAACCCAGCGCCCGCGCCAAATCGGCGATAAGATCCTCCGCGTCCTCAATGCCGATCGACAGCCGGAGCAGGCGGTCGTTCAGGCCCAGGCGATCCCGGAGGGGCGGCGGCAGATCGGCGTGGGTCTGGACCGCCGGATAGGTGATGAGCGATTCCACCCCGCCCAGGCTCTCGGCGAAGGAGAAGACCTGGACGTTGGCCAGGATTTCCTGGACCATTTCCTTAGCTTCGACCTCAAAGGAAACCATGGCGCCGAAGCCGGCCGACTGATCGCGCAGCCGCTTGTGGCCGGGATCGCCGGGAAGGCCGGGATAGAGCGTCCGGGTCACCCGGGGATGGCCGGCCAGGAATTCGGCGATTTTCCGGGCGTTGTCCTGCTGCCGCTCCAGGCGGATCGCCAGCGTCTTCAGGCCCCGCAAAGCCAGCCAACAGTCCTGCGGACCCGGCACCGCTCCGGCGGCGTTCTGGATGAAGGCCACGCGATCGCCCAACTCCCTGGTTTTGGACACCAGCGCCCCGGCCAGCACGTCGTTATGGCCGGCCAGGTATTTGGTGATGCTGTAGAGCGCCAGATCGGCTCCATGCTCCAGGGGCCGGAAAAGCCAGGGGGTGAGGAAGGTGTTGTCCACGGCGAAAAGCGCCCCGGCGGCGCGGCAGGCCTTGGCCAGGGCGTCGATGTCGGCCACCCGCAGCAGCGGGTTCGACGGGAACTCCGCCAACAGGAGCGCCACGCCGCCGCCCGCCAGCTTCCGCTCCACCGCCGCCGTGTCGGAGGTGTCGAGATAGACGGGGATCAAGCCGGCGGGGCGGGCGAATTTTTCCAAAAGGCGGACCGTGCCGCCATATGGATCCTCGGTCGCGGCCACCTGGTTGGCCCCGCCGGCGGGGATTAGGCGGAACAGGGCGTCGAGGGCCGCCATGCCGGAGGAGAAGGCCGAGGCGCGGGCGCCGCCGTCCAATTGGGCCAGGACGTTCTCCAGGGCGGTCCGGGTGGGGTTGGCGGTGCGGGAATAGTCGAAGCCGGTGCTTTGCCCCAGTCGGGGGTGGCTGAAGGTGGAGGACTGGTGGATCGGGGTCGAGATCGCGCCGGTGGCGGGGTCTCGGCCGACTCCGGCCCGGGCCAGGATGGTTGCCATGCGCATGGGGTTTTCCCTTCGCGTTCGGGTTCCCTCCCAATGCCTAGGGGGAAACTTGGTTCCCGCCGGATTATAGCGATCGCGGCCGCCGTGCGGAAGAAAAAAACTTGCGCCCGAATCCGATTCCGTTAAGGTACATTCGCGTAAGGTACATTCGCGGCGCCAAGGACGCGGGACGCGGATTCCGGCAAAAAACAGCCGTCACAAACTTGCAAGCGAGGAGAACTGGGCCATGGCGAATTCCACCATCAAGGGCAGGGCGGTCATTTTCACCCAGGGCGGTCCCACCGCCGTCATCAACGCCTCCTGGGTCGGCGTGGTCCAGGGGCTCATGCTCAACCGCGACATCCAGGACATCTGGGGCTCGATCAACGGCATCGACGGCATCATGAACGAGAACTTCGTCGACCTGCGGGCCCAGACCGTGGAGACGCTGGAAAACATCAGCTACACCCCGGCCTCGCAACTCCGCTCCACCCGCCGGAAGCCGACGGCCGAGGACAACGCCAGGATGCTGGACGTGTTCCGCAAGCACAACATCCGCTACGCCTTCGGCATCGGCGGCAACGACACCTCGGAATCGCTCGACATCATCAACGACGCCGGCCGCGCCCGGGAGTTCGAGTTGCGGGTCTTCCACGTCGCCAAGACCGTCGACAACGACCTGATGGAAAACGACCATACCCCGGGCTACGGCTCCGCCGCCCGCTTCGTGGCCAACGCCTTCCGGGGCGTGAGCCTCGACAACCAGTGCTTCGGCGGCCTCTACATCGGCGTCTGCATGGGCCGCCACGCCGGCTTTCTCGCCGCCGCCTCCGCCCTCGGCCGCCGCCAGCCCGACGATGGTCCGCACTTGATCTACCTCCCCGAGTGCGACTTCGACCTGGAAAAATTCGCCCGCGACGCCGGGGATGTCTACCGGCGGCTGGGCCGCTGCGTCATCGCCGTCTCCGAGGGCATCGAGGACGCGACCCACACCCCGGTACTCCAGGTCTTGTCCGCCGGCGGCGGGCTGGAAAAGGACAGCCACGGCAATGTGCAGCTCTCCGGCACCGGGGCCCTGGCGGACAAGCTGGTGGAATTCCTCAAGGATCGCCTGGAAAAGGAGGGCGCGGCGAAGAAGCTGCGCGCCCGCGGCGACACCCTAGGCTATCTCCAGCGCTCCTTCCCGGATCAGAGCCCGGTGGACCGGGAGGAGGCCCTGGCGCTGGGGCGCTTCGCCGCCTCTTGCGCCCAGTCCGGCAACATCGACGGCTCCTGCGCCATCGTCCGCGCCTCCGACAATCCCTACCGGCCGGATTACCGGCTGGTCCCCCTGAAAAATGTGGCCGGCAAGACCCGGCGCATGCCGCCCGAGTTCATCGGACCCAAGCAAAACGACGTCTCCGACGCCTTCATCCGCTACGCCCTGCCGCTCATCGGCGAGTTGTCGCCGGTTGGCGCACTGGACCTGACGAAGAAGGTGAAGTTCTAGCCGGTTCGGCGGCCTGGTTCTCGGCTATTGAGGCGCCGCCCGGCGGCAATCACGTTCAGCCCCGGCGGCTCCAGCGCTCCTCAAGAACGCCGCAGAGCATATGCCCGGCCGCGATATGGCATTCCTGGATGTGGGGCGTGAATTTGGCGGGGGCCCGGAAGCAACAGTCGCAAAGCCCGGGCAGCTTCCCGCCGTCCCCGCCGGTGAAGCCCAGCACTTTCAGGCCGCGCTTTTTGGCGGCGGCGCAGGCCGCCAGGATGTTGGGGCTGTTGCCGGAGGTGGAAAAGGCCCAGAGGACGTCCCCGGGCTTCCCCAGCGCCTCGACCTGGCGGCTGAAGACCGCCTCGGCCCCGTAGTCGTTCAGGATGGCGGTCAGCACCGAGGTGTTGACGGTCAGGGCGACGCCGGCCATGGCCGGACGCTCCAGCAGGAAGCGGCCCACCAGCTCGGCCGCCAGATGCTGGCAATCGGCGGCCGAACCGCCGTTGCCGGCGAAAAGGATATTTTTGCCGCCGCCGAGCGCCTCCCAAAGCAGATCGGCGGCGCGGGAAAACAGGGCCTCGTATTGGGGATCGTCGGCCAAGCGGCGGAATGCCTCCAGCGTCCCGGCGAAATAATCCAACATCAGCATCCCTCCTTCGGTCGGGGTTGAAAACCGGCGCCGGCGAACTCCCGGCAAAAGCGCCGGTAATCCTCCGCCACGCCGATGTCGATGAAATCGGCCGCCTGAACGCTGGCCGCCACCCGGCCTTGCCGCGCCAGGCCGGGCAGAAGATCCCGCTCCAGCGAAAAGCGCCGGGGCAGGCCGGCCAGGGCGGCCTGGATCGGCTCCGGCCGCAGCAGGCAGCAACCGGCGTTGACGAGGGCCGGCCCCCCGTCGGCCGGAAGGCCGAAGCGGACCACCCGGCCCGCCGCGTCGACTTCCACGCCGCCGTAGCGGTCATTCGCTTCCACCCGGACCAGGACCAGGGTCGCCGGCAATTGCCGATCCGCGTCGGCGGCCAACCGGTCCAGCGAGGCGGCGAGCCAGGTGTCGCCGTTCAGGAGCAGGATTGAACCGCTTCGCCAAGCGGTTTTTTCCAGCGCCAGCGCCAGCGCCCCGCCCGTCCCCAGCGGCTCGGTTTCGCGGACATATTCGATTTGCGCCCCCCGGTAACCGGAGCCGAAATGGTCCATTATCCGCTCCGCCAGGTAACCCACCGAGACGACGAACCTGGCTATCCCCCGCGCCAGCCAGTAATCCAGGAGATATTCCAGGAACGGCCGCGAACCCGCCGGAGCCATGGGCTTGGGAACGTCGGCCACCGCCGGGCGGAGGCGACTTCCCAGGCCGCCGGCCAGAATCAGCGCCTCGGATGGACGCTTAGCCAGGTCTTTCACCGCGCCGGAACCGTCCGGGCCGCCGGTTCGCGCCTCGGCGCCGTTTCGCGGCCAGCGGGTTTTCCGCCGGGACGAACAATCGCGGAGGCGTCCGCGTGGATCAATAAAGGCCGCATAGCCGCCCTTCCGCAATGGCCGCCGGCCAGGACCGGCGGCCGCCATATTGAAACCCCGGGGTCAACGCGCAAACGGGCAATCGGTTGTTTTATCGCTTGCGATTGGCAACATCATGCCTGTCATTTAAAGGCCGGAGGGGAATTTGTCAACCCCCCATCGGACGGCGGTTATGCCGGTCGCCGGGCCTAGATTCCGAAAATTTCCCTCGAGCGCTTCCAGGAGACAATTTTCATCCCGGCCAGCCAATTTTCCCGGATTACCATTAAGGAACGGCGCCGGCA
>JAISYD010000185.1 GCA_031270145.1 Planctomycetota bacterium | reverse complement strand
GAAGATCAGCTTCCGGGCGAAACGCCCGCCCACATCCGAGCCGACCACGCCCACCCCCAGGCGGGCGAGGATGTCGAAGCCGGCCCGGGAATTGGCCATGCCGCGCCAAGCGCCGGATCCGGACGCTTCGAACCCATACGCCTCGACGTTGTCGGCGCCGCCGTAAAGGCAGGTCTCAAGATCCCCGGGCTCCGAACCGGCGGCCTGGAACATCCGGATCAGCCCCACCAGGGCCGGGGCGGCGAAGTCCGGAGTTGACCCCCGGTCCAGGCGCCTGGGATGGGAGTAATGGCCGACCCCGCCGAGACTGCGCGCCCGGTCGAACACCGTCACCGCCACGCCGCTGGCTATCACGGTGCACAGGCGGGTCGGTTGCCGGGGCAGGAACAGGAAGCCTGGGCGCAGGAAAAGCGTCCGGGTCACGGGCAAGGGCATGGACGGAAGATTCTCCTCCAGCGGCCGAGACATCGCCTCCGGCCGAAAATTACGGAAACCGGCCGCTTCATTATACCGATCCGCCCCCGCGTTTCCAGGGAAAGCCGGCGGGCGGCGGAAACAAGCCAGCCATCAGTCATACTGCCGCGAATTTGCCTTCCACCAATCGCGCCAGGCCTCGGCGGTGGCCGGGACATTGACCCGGGTCAGGTTTTTCAGGCGCGCCGCCACCGCGGCGGCGACCTCCTTTTGGGCGGGCTCGAGCAATTCCATCACCTCCATGAGACTCCGCACCGAGGAGGGGAAGGGCTTGGCCGCCCGGCCGTCGATCGAGTGGAGCACCGCCTTGGAACCGCCATCCGCCCGCAGGAGGCCAAGGAGAAGCCGGCGGCGCAATTCCGGCGGATGCAGGTTGGCCAAGATGTCGACCGCCTGGCCGCGGATGACGGCCGAGGGCGAGGAAAGCGCGGCGGTGAAAATCGGGCCGATGTCGACGGTTTCCGGAGCCGAGGCGGCCAGCCAAAGTATCTGCGCGGCGACGGAATCCGGAAGGGTGTGGAGCATCCGCGCCAATTCGCGGACATTTTCGGCTTTCCAACTTGACATGTCCCGGTAAAGAATGGCGTAGGCAACCTCCTCGGCGGCGAGCGCCGCTTTCAGCGGGTCGCCGCCCGCCTCCGCCTTGATCGCCTCCTCCGAAGCGGCTAGATCCCGTCCCGGAGCGACCGCCGGTTTTTCGCTTGATTCGGCCGGCGACTGGACTGGCGGCCTGGTTCCGGGTTGGACAGCCGCTTCGATCGCGTCGGCCGGCCTAACCGCCGGTTTTCCGCCCGGTCCGGCCATCGGCATGGCCGTCGGCCTGGCTGGCGGTTTTCCGCCCGATTCGGTTATCGGCCTGGTTGGCAGCCTTGCCGATGGCTGGGCCAGCGGCCGGATTCTCGGCTCGGCCGCCGCCGGAACGGCGGGGATCAGGAGCGGAAGTAGGCAAAAAAGAAACAATCTGGCGCATCTCACCGGCGCGACTCCTTATTGGTTTTCCACCGTCACCGCCATGGCGATGGCCCAGATATTGCCGTCCGCGTCCATAAAGGCGACTTCCGGGTTTTCCGCGTCCGGCTTGGATATGGGCGTCAATTGGCCGAACAGGCGCGCCGGGGCCGGGAGCGGCCAGGAATACACATTGTCGGAGCCGGGCGCACCGTAATCGAACGCTACATCCAGCCGCGAGGCGCCGAGGATCATAATATCCGCGCTGGAACCGGACTGGTTGAGCGCGGCGAAACCGCAAAGGGCCGGAGGACCCACCACCCTTATTTCCTTGAAGTCCCGGGCGGTTTCCCGGACGGCCCGGGCGCCAAGGGCGGGCGCGGTATCCGAGGCGGACGGATTCCTCTCGGCGGCGCCCGAGGCATTGGGCGGCGCGGCGGAAACGGGGATTTCCAGGATTCCGGCGAAGCGCCTGCCGTTTTTGTCCCAGAGGCAATGGATGGCCGGGCGGACGCTCGACGGAACCGCGTCTATCAGTATCCCGTCCCAGCCGGTCCGTTGGATTATTTTGGCTTGCGCCTCCCCGGGCTCCATGAGCAGGACGGTACGGCCGAAGGAGCTGCCCATGGCGACAATCGCCGGGATCTCCCGGCCGGGAACCGGCAAAACGAAAATGCGGCGCCAGATATAGCCGTTCGGGAGTTTCCAGTCCCCGATCCGCTCGTTGGCGAGCTGGCCCAGTTGGCGGTAGCAAATCAGGCGCGTCTCCCCGTTGATTTGGCAGAGTACGGCGGAGACGGAGGTCTCGGCGTTGAAGCCGGCCAGGATGGGCCGGCCAGGCAAATCAATGTCCATCGACATTTCCGCCAGGCTCTGGTTGCGGAAGGCGAAGAAGCGCAGGCGCGAGTTCCAATAGTCGGGGACGGCCAGCCAGGTTTCCTCGTCCGCCTTGATGAATCCCATCCCGGCCGGGCGGCCGGAGAGCGCGGCTGTGGCCATCCGCCGCGATCCGCCGTCCGCCCCGGGCGAGAAAATGGCGATTTCCCCCCGCCAGTAGTCGCCGCTGAACAGCGCCAATTCCACTTCCCCGTCCCCGGTGATGTCGGAGGCGATCATGAACGCCGTTTTGCCCGGGCTGGCGTTCGGCAGGGTCCCGAGCCGCCTGAATTGGGGGCCGTCGCTGACGGTGAGCCGGTTGACTTGTTTATTGGCCCTGGCTTCGTCCAAATCGGCGTCGAAGGTGATGGTGAAGGTCTTCCCCCCGTCCTCCAGCGACGGCGTCCAGGTCAAAATCCCATTTTGCTTGTCCAACTCGAATGGCCCCGACGGGACGGGGTCGAATTCGACCTTGAACTCGCCCTTCCCGATGCTCATGCCGTCCAACGCCAATTTATGGGTGACCGGCACCCTGGCCATGGCCTTCTGCAGCGGCGGGGAACTGAAGTCCACCGCCGGGAGGACCCGGGGCGGCCGATAGACCGGGAGGCTGGACGGCGGCGGCGGGATGTACGGCGGCGGCGGCATGAATTCGCCGACATATGGGAGGTTTGAGCGCAGCCATTTGTAATGCTCGGGCGACAGCAGGTACACCAAGTAGACCGAGAACCCCAACATGAAGAAGAAGAACAGGACAAAGACGATCCGTATAGCCATTTCGACCGGGGTAAGGGGCGGCCGCAAACGCTTGCGCCGCTTGGCGTTGGTTTCACCATCCTCCGGATCGTCGTCCCCGGCTTTTTCGAGTTCCTCCCTGGCGCAATCCGGGCAGAGCAGCCTGTCGCCCGCCTCGACCAGGGACTCGTAGTCGAACTTGCGGCCGCACAGGGGGCAAATCGACTTCTCGCCCCGGAGGCTCAGCAGGAGATCGCCGGCCCGTTGGCGGATTAGGGTGTCGGTGGAGTTCTTTTGGCTTTGCTGCAGGGTGGCGATGGCCTCCTTGGTCTTGCCCAGCCGGCTTTGGCAAAAGCCGGTGTAATATAGAATCTCCGCGTCCCGCTCCGGGTCGGGGATGGCGGACAGGATGGCCAGCGCCTTGTCGTTTTGGTCGCGGACGATGAAACAGCGGGCGATCAGCAGCTTGGCCGAGACAAGATCGGGTTTTTCCCAGGCCACCTCCTGGGCCAGGGTCATGGCTTCGTCCAGCTCGTTGCACCGCAGATGGTTCCAGGCCGTTTCCATTTTGTCGGCCAGCGGCGCCTCCAGATCCGGCGGCAGGGGCCGATGCATAATCCTGGTGACGGCGCGGGTGGAGCCGGCGCGCAAATTGCCGAACGACGAGTAGCCAAGGCTTTTGGCTTCGCTACGCGACACCGGCTCGCCCAGCACATCAATGATCGCCGTAGTGGATTTTCCGTCGCCGGGGTCGTCGTTATCCATGACCCCGATGGCCGGCGCACCGAAGGAAAAACCGTCGTCGCTAGTCGTCACTCATCGCTCCCGTGCCCGCCTTCAGAATTCGGAAGTAGGCGGAGAATGGGCAATCCGCGCCGCCGGACAAGCGTCAGGCCGTTTCACCGGCGTCAAACCCCAGTTCCTCGATGGCGGCCTTGAGCGCCGGGATGTTCAGAGTCCTCCCCGTGACCGCAGCCTCGCCTTTTTTCAGGTTCACCCTCACGCCGGAAACCCCGGACTGGGCCGAAAGCGCCTTGGTGACCGAGGCGGCGCAATGGTCGCAGGTCATGCCGCCGACCGGGATAACCACACATTGTTCTTCAGCCATGGAGACTCCTAAGTCCTGAACGGACGCGCCTATCAGTATAGCCAAAGCGCCGGGCAAGGAAAGCGAAAAATAGCGGTCAATCATCGTCTTGCCCGGCAACGCCCCAATCAAGGGCGGATGAGCTGGCCGCCGATATGGTTCCCGCCCTTGTCGCCAACAGCAATTCCCCCTCTTCCCCCAGTCCGGCGATCCGGCCGGCCAGGATGCCGGCCGAGCTTCGGACGCGGACCGGCGTCCCGGGATCCCAAAGCCGGGCCTCCAGGTCGGCGCGGATGGCGGCAAAGCCGCCCCGGTTCCAGGCCGCGATCCTGGCGGCGAGAAAAGGGAGCAACCCGGCGAGCAAATCCTCCTGCCCAGGAACGGAGCCGGCGAAATCCGCGATTGAGGCGGCTGTTCCCGCCTCTTCGCCCCGCCCGGCCCGGCTTCCCGCGTTCAGGCCGATGCCGACGACTAAGCGGATGCCGCTACCGGCGGAGCGCGATTCGGTCAGGATGCCGCCGATCTTGCCCCTTTCCGTCATCACGTCGTTCGGCCAGCGGCAATGCGTGGTTATCTCCAGCCCGGGCGCGGCGAGGAAATCGCCGATGCCTAGGGCGCAGGCCATGGGCAGGCTTCCGGCTTTCCCCGGGGATATCTCCCCGGCCCAATAAAACGAAAAGGCCAAATCGCGGTTGGGGATGGTTTGCCAGGAATTGCCAAGACGCCCCCGGCCCCGTGTCTGCCGCCTGGCCGCCAGCACAAAGCCCGGTTCCGGCGGCGCCGCGCCGGCCAGGAGCCGCTTCAGATCGTCGTTGGTGGAGCCGGCTTCATCCACCCAGGCCGGCTTGGCGAAGGTGAACTCGCCAACGCCGGCCGCATCCTTCCGTTCCTCTGGCGCGGCCCGGATCAGCGGCAAGCGTAAATTCTCCCTGGTTTGAACGGCATTCCCGGCAATTTCGCCGAAAATAAGTATAGCGGCGGCCCAGCGCCGGCGCAAGCGGCGATTGCGGATAATTCCGCCGCGCTTTCCGGATAGGCTGAAAGACAATCCCTAACGGCGGGAAAGTCAGGGTTGGGTTTGAGGGCATCCATTTTTTTCGAGGGCTTTCGCATGACGGCTGGCTGGAACAAATTGTTCGGCGTCGCCTTGGTTCTGGCTCTGGGGCCTTTGGCGGCGGCCGGGGCCGGCGATTCCGGCGAATTCTACGTCAACACCTACCGCGGCATCGGCTCGGTGGCGCCCAAGGGCGCCCGGGCCGCCGCCTTGGGCGGGGCGGGGCGGGGCCTGGCCGACGTCGCCGCCTCGCTCGGGGCGAATCCGGCGGCGCTGGGCGCGCTTGATAGGATGGATATCGGCGCCGCCCTGGGCTACGATTGGCTGGACGACGATTTTGACGACGTTTCCCAGACCACCTTCCGTCTGGGCGGAGCGGCCAACCTGGAGCGC
>JAISYD010000181.1 GCA_031270145.1 Planctomycetota bacterium | reverse complement strand
CCCCGGCCGCCAAGTCCACTATTTTTTGCGGAGCGGTTTGAGGCCCAGGGCCCGGCATATCCCGCGCTCTAGCGCAGTCCCTTCTTGAATTCATAAAGGGATTGGCAAACGGCGGCCAGGGTTATCCAGGAATCAAGCCGGTCAATATCGGAGCAACCCCGAACCTTGTTTTGTATATTGGTTGGCAGGGAACCGAACCGGCTTTTCAGGACCAGAATGATGCCTTCCGCCTTGCCTTTCGCTATGCCTTTCGCCTCGCCTTCCGCCCTGCCTTCCAGCAGCCATTCCTGGGCCAATGAAGTAGCCAGCATTTCCGCCGCCTCTTTGTCGACAAAGTTATTCAAAACCTTGTTCACCGCCTCCTTGCCCCGCTCCGGCTGGTTTAGCGAGACGAAATAACGGAGCAACGCCGTCAGCCAGGCCGGAAAACGCGGATCCGCCTTGGCGTCGGCCAGGGAAAATAGTATAGCTTCCAGGCGCTCCGCCAGTTTGCCCTCCGCCGCCGCCTGTAAAGCCGCCAACAAGGCCCGCAACCAGCAGCATAGCCGACATTCGGCCGGAAGGCAAGACGCTTCCGGCGGGAAAGCGGACGCGGGAACGCGGGCGGCAAGGCGGAACGGATTCCAAGCCCCGCGCGTTTGGCGTAAAGCGCTAGCCAATGGTAAAAATTTCACGACAAAAAGCGGTCACGCCTGGACCCCGGCAAGCGCGGCGGGGCGCGTGGGTGTGGGACCCGCCCCAAAGCGTCTTTAATGCGTTGGCCCGGATCAAAAGCGAAAGCGGTCAAGATTTTCCTTGATTTTTGCGGTTTTGTCTTGTAGAAGATGCCTCGTTCCCGGCGGATCCGGGACCTAACCGCCGCAAGCCAATAGTCGGGGCGGGCCGGAGATCGCTTCCCTCCCGCCTGTCGCGGGGTCTTGCAAGACGCGCCATACGGGGTCGGTTCTCCGGGGGCGCATTCTCTTGCCCCGCCCGGGATCGGAGCGCCGTCTTCGCCAAAATTGGATCGGCTGGCGCGGGCGGAGGCCGCCAAGGCCGCGCTAGCCGTCAAGGCGGCAAAGGACAAAACCGGGGCGGCGAAAGCGGCGAGCGGGGAAGCCGAGGGAGCCGGCCTGTCCGCATGTAGCCCGATGGGACAGGATCGCCTGGAAGGCCGAATTATCGTAACTTCCTGAAAAAACAAGGGAAATAACGAATTTTATGGACGCCGGGCCAAAATAAAAAAGCGGAATGTCCGCCGATGAAAAAGGCCGCGCCAGCCGTCAAGGCGGCAAAGGACAAAACCGGGGCGGCGAAGGCGGCGAGCGGGAAAGCCGAGGAAGCCGGACCAGTCGGCCTGTCCGCATGTAGCCCGATGGGATAGGATCGCCTGGAAGGCCGAATTATCGTAACTTCCTGAAAAACAAGGAAAATGACGAAATTTATGAACGCCGGGCCAAAATAAAAAAGCGAAATGTCCGCCGATGAAAAGGGAAGGGCGCGCGGCGGAGACAATATTCGACAATGTTGTTTAGGCCCACTTCGGCGCGGCGCCCCGCCATCGGGAGCGAAATGTCCGTCGCTGGCGGGGATGAATGTTGCCGGCGGCAATGCGGCTGGCCGGGCCGCTTGCGGAAAAAAATGGCGCGCCGGCTCCGGCGGGGGTATAATTGCTTGCGTCGCCGCGAAAAGGCGGCGGCGATCGGCTGAAACGGCATAAAGGAGACCTCTATGGGCAGTTATTTCGCTTGGCTGGCTGAAAAAACCCCTACCCGCTGGTGGCACGACTCGGCCATACCGGACGAGATCCTGGCGGCTAAAAAGCTGGGCGCCCTTGGCGTCACCACCAACCCGGTGCTGACCTTCAAGAGTTTCCAGGCGGTCCCGGATTTCTGGAAGGACAAGGTGGCGGCCATACCGCAAACCCTGGACTTCGAGGAGCGGGCCGAGGCGCTCCTGAAATTGGTGGCGACCTTTGCCGCCGGCCAGTTCAAGGAGGTGTTCGAGGCAAGCGGCGGCCGGCACGGTCTCGCCCTGGGACAGCTCAACCCCTCCCGCGCCGGCGACGCCGACGGCATGCTGGCCCAGGCCCGCCGTTACCACAGTTGGGCCCCGAACATCGCCATCAAGCTCCCCGCCACCCGTTCCGGCGTGGAGGTGGTGGAGCGTTTGGCCGAGGAGGGCATCCCCATCTGCGCCACCATCAACGTGTCGGTGGCCCAGGCCCTGTCGGTGGCAGAGGCTTACGAGAAGGGCGCCAAAAAGGCCGAGGCGGCCGGTCGGCGGCCCCCTCTCTGCCTGGTGGTGCAGCAGGTCGGGCGGGTGGACGACTATATCCGCGACATCGCCAGGGACGCCATGTCGGACGTGCGCGAGGAGGACGTCATCCTCGCCGGCCTCGCCATGGCCAAGCGCGCCTACCAGTTGTTCCGGGAACGGAAATACCGGGCCGTCATCATGCCGGCGGGCCTGCGCGGTACCTACCACGTCACGGAACTGGCGGGCGGCGGCTTCACCTTCTCCATCCATCCCAGGGTACAGAAAATGTTGCTGGACGCCAATCCGAAGCATGAGGAGCGGGTCGATGTTCCGGTCAGCCAAGCGGCGCTGGAGCGGTTGCTCAAACTCGGGGAATTCCGCAAGGCCTACGAGCCGGACGGGCTCAAGCCGGGTGAATACATAGCCTTCGGGGTGGTGCAGAAGCTGTTGTCCCAGTTCACCGAAACCGGCTGGGCGCCGCTGGAGGTCTACGGTTCCGACAAGGCATCGTCGCGCTGGACCTGACGGTTGCGGAAGCGGCGTTTTTGAATAGGGAGAAAACATGGGACTCGACAAACGGGTGGCGCTGGTGACCGGCGCCGCCAAGGGAATTGGTTTCGCCATCGCGGATCGCCTGGCCCGGGACGGGGCCCGGGTGTTTTTGGCCGACATCGACGCCGGCCTGGTCAAAGCCTCGGCGGAAAAACTGGCCGCCGCCGGCTTCGAGGCCGACGGCGTCGAGGCGGATGTTTCAAGCCTTCCCGCCGTTCAGGCCATGATCGCCAAAGCCGTGGAGCGTTTCGGCCAGCTTGACATCGTGGTGAACAACGCCGGCATCCTCCGCGCCAGCCGTCTGGAGGAGATCCCGCCGGAGGAGTGGGACCTGGTGCTGGCGGTGAACCTGAAAAGCGTTTTCCTGGTCAGCCAGCAGGCCATCCCCCATCTGAAAAAGAGCGCCGCCCCCCGCATCATCAACCTGTCGTCCAATTCCGGGCGCATGGGCGGCTTCGAGACCAGCGTCTCCTACGCCGCCTCCAAGGGCGGGGTGATAGCCTTGACCTACGCCCTGGCCAGCCAGCTCGCCAAGTTCAAGATAACCGTGAACGCCATTTGCCCCGGCACGACCGACACCGACATCCTCAAGGACTTCAGCGCCGAGGCGCGGGAGCGGCTGCGGGCGCGAGTGCCGCTCGGGCGGTTGGGGTTGCCCGCCGACATCGCGGCGGCGGCCTCCTACCTGGCCAGCGCCGAAGCCGGCTTCGTCACCGGGCTGATGCTGGACATCAACGGCGGCATGTGGATGGGTTGATTCCGCCCCCTTTTCCAGGGGAGGGGGGAGCGGGCAAGGCGGAAAACCCGGCGGGCGGGACGGATGCTTATGGAGCAAAGACATCTCGATTACCGGGACACCGTGAATTTCGGGAGTTATTACACTCCCGATCGGATCGTCGACCTGGTTTACCGGCTGTTGGCGCGGAATGTCCCGAATCTGGACGCCTACACCATTGTCGATTCCTCCTGCGGTTGCGGCAATTTCCTGAGGCGGCCGGGCTCCATCGGCGCCGACATCGACCCGGCCGCGACGCGCATGGCCGAAGGACGGGTTCCGGATTGTTTCTTTTATCGGCATAACAGTCTGAGCCAGGTGGATCGCTCGCGCTACGGTCTGGCCCGGGACGATAAAATCGTCCTGATCGGCAATCCTCCCTACAACGACGCCACCTCGCTTATCCGGAACAGGATAAAGGAATATCCCTTCGCGATGGACGCGGACTTGCGCACCCGCGACCTGGGGATGTCGTTCCTGCTGTCCTACGACAAGCTGGCGGCCGACCTGGTGTGCGTTCTGCATCCCCTGTCCTACCTGATCAAGAAGGCCAATTTCAACCGCCTGGCGTCGTTCCGCGAGCATTACAAATTGCGGGACGGCCTGCTGATAAGCAGCGGCGAGTTTTCCGCCGCCTCGAAGGCGACCCGCTTTCCCATAATCGCCGCCCTGTACGGGCGGGATCCGGACGGCATGACCTATGATTTCATTTGCGATTGGCGCTTCAAGACCGGCGAGGGGAAAAGCTTCCGCCTGAATCAATTCGACAAATTCGGCGACTATGCGGCCAAATATCCAAATCATAAATCCCTGGACGCGAACTCCGCCGCCGCCTTCTTTTGGACCATGCGGGACATCAACGCCCTGAAAAGGACCCGCACCTTCATTGAAAGGGAGGTGTACAACTCGATTCGCGTCCCCCGCGCCAAGCTGCCCTATTATTGCTACGCCGACATCTTCAAGGATCATATCGGGAAGGTGCCCTATTACCTTGGCAATTGCGACGTGTTGATCGATCACGGCGAATTCGAGAAAATAAAGGGCGCCTTTGTGGCCAAGAGCCTGGCCAAGTACCCCTTCCTGCGGCATTTGTCGCCGGCGGAGCCGATCGGCGGCAGGCATGACGCCATGATCGAGGATTATTTCAGGAACTTGCTGGGGGAGCATTATGTGGCCTGATTTCCCAAAGGCGGGATCAAGATGAGCTTCACCTGCGGCCTGGTGGGCCTGCCGGGAGTCGGCAAGACCGCCATCTTCAACGCCATCACCGCCGCCGGAACCAGGGGCGTCGGCCGGGACGAGGCCAACCGGGCCACGCTGCCGGTGCCGGACCCCCGCATCGCCCCGCTGGCGGCGATGTACAGCGCGCCCAAGATCGTGCCGGCCCAGATGGAGGTGGTGGACATCCCCGGCCTGAAGGCCGATTCCACCTCCGGCGGCGGCCGGGGTTCGAAATTGCTGGCCCACATCAAGGATGTGGACGCCCTGATCCATGTCGTGCGCTGCTTCGACGACGCCAACATCCCCCATGAATACGAAACCGTCGATCCGCCGCGCGACGTCGAGACCGTCGATCTCGAAATGCTGGCGGCGGACGCCCGGACCGTGCGAAACAAAATCGACCGGCTGGCGAAAAAGGCCCGGGTCGGCGACGCCGAGGCGAAGCGGGAACTGGCCTCGCTCGAAAAGGTCGCCGCCGGCCTGGCCGGCGGCCTGCCGGCCAGGAAGCTAAGCCTGGAGGCCGCCGACCTGGAGGCGGTTTTCGACTGCAACCTGATGTCGCTCAAGCCGGTCCTCTACGTGGCGAACCTGAAAACCATGGCCGACGCGGAAAACTCCCACACGGCGGCGCTCAGGCGGCTGGCCGAGGTGGAAAAGGCGGAAATCGTCCCGATCGCGGGCCGGGACGAGGCCGATATCGCCAGGCTCGATCCGGAGGATCAAAAGGTTTTCCTGGCCGAGCTGGGGTTGGCGGAGTCGTCGATGGAACGGCTGATCCGCGCCGCCTACCGCACGCTCGGGCTGGTCAATTTCATCACCGCCGGCCCCAAGGAGGTGCATATTTGGACCTGCCCGGCCGGCTCCAGGGCGCCGCGGGCGGCGGGGAAAATCCACTCCGACATGGAGAAAGGCTTTATCCGCATGGAGGTCATGGCCGCCGGCGATCTGCTTGGGCTGGGGTCGGAGGCGGCGGTGGCCAGGGCCGGCAAGCTCCGCGTCGAAGGAAAGGACTATGTGGTGCGGGACGGCGACGTCGTGGTGGTTCGCTTCAACAAATAGGAGGGACAAGCATGAAAGTGGTGGCCATCAACGGCAGCTCCCGCAAAAACGGCAACACCGCCTCGGCCCTTGACGCCGCCTCGGCGGTCCTGGAGGAGGAGGGCATCCGGACCGCGCGAATCGAAATCGGCAGCCTGGCCTTCCACGGCTGCATCGGTTGCGGCACTTGCCGGTCGAAGCAAAACCGCCGCTGCCGCCTGGACGGCGACGAGCTCAACTCCAACCTCGAAACCCTGTTCGCCGCCGACGGCATCCTGCTGGGCTCGCCGGTCTATTACGCCGGGATCAACGGGGCGCTGAAGTCCTTTCTCGACCGGGCCTTTTTCGTGGCCGGCGCCAACGGCGGGCTTTTCCGCCACAAGGTCGGCGCCGCCCTGGTCGCGGTGCGCCGGGGCGGCGCCGCCACTGCCCTGGACCAGTTGAACAAGTACCTCGGAATTTGCGAAATGTTCATCCCGACCGGCAACTATTGGAGCATGGTCTACGGCCAGGCGCCGGGCGAGGCGGCCCGGGATGACGAGGGGATGCAATGCGTCCGGGTGCTGGCCGCCAACATGGCCTGGCTCCTGAAAAGCGTCGCCGCCGGCCGGGGAAGCCTGCCGCCGCCGCAAACGAAGGCGATGATGAACTTCATCCGTTGAAAGCCGCCCCGGAGCGCGAGGAAAACCGCATGTCCAAGCTGAACAGCCAAACCTTGGCGGATCGTCTGCCCAAGCATTATTCGCCCTCCGACGTCGAGCCGCGCCGCCTCCAGGACTGGCTGAACGCCAACGCCTACCACTCGACCCCCGGCCCGGGCCGCCAACCCTACGCCATCGTCATCCCGCCCCCCAACGTGACCGGCATCCTCCACATGGGCCACGCCCTGAACAACACCCTGCAGGACATCCTGATCCGCCACGCCCGGATGCGCGGCCTGGAGACGCTGTGGATGCCCGGCACCGACCACGCCGGCATCGCCACCCAAAACGTGGTGGAACGCTCCCTGGCCGAGGAGGGCCTGCACCGCAGCTCCATCGGCCGGGAGAAATTCGTCGAACGGGTCTGGCAATGGCGGGAAAAATACGGCTCCGCCATCATCACCCAGCTGAAGCGGCTCGGCTGCTCCTGCGATTGGGAGCGCGAGCGCTTCACCATGGACCGGGGCTTGTCCCGGGCCGTCCGCGAGGTCTTCGTCCGCCTTTACCAGGACGGGCTGATTTACCGGGGGCGGCGGCTCATCAACTGGTGCGTCCGCTGCCGCACCGCCCTGGCCGACGACGAAATCGAGCGCGAGGAGCGGGACGGCAAGCTCTGGCACATCCGCTACAAGCTTAAACAAGGCGGCGGCGGCCTCGTCGTGGCCACCACCCGCCCGGAAACCCTGCTTGGGGACGCCGCCGTGGCCGTCCACCCGGACGACGGCCGCTACCGCCAACTGGTCGGGCAAATCGTCATCCTGCCCATCATGAACCGGGAGATTCCCGTCATCGCCGACGAGATGGTAGATCCCGCCTTCGGCTCCGGGGTGGTGAAAATAACCCCGGCCCACGATCCCAACGACTTCGAGGCCGGCCTGCGGCACGATCTGGAGCAAATCACCGTCATCGGCCCCGACGGGATAATGACCGCCGCCGCCGGCAAATACGCCGGGCTGGACCGCTTCCGGGCCAGGGACAAGATCGTGGAGGAGCTGGCGGCCGCCAAGGCCCTGGAAAAGACGGTGGAGCACCGGCACGCGGTGGGCCAATGCTACCGTTGCGATTCCATTGTCGAGCCCTTCCTCTCCGAGCAATGGTTCGTCCGCATGCGCCCGCTGGCCGACAAGGCCATCCAGGCCTCCCGGGACGGCAAGCTGAAATTCATCCCCCAGCGCTGGGAGCGGGTCTACCTGTCCTGGCTGGAAAATGTCCGCGACTGGTGCATTTCCCGGCAAATCTGGTGGGGCCACCGCATACCGGTCTGGTACTGCGGGCAATGCCGCGAGATGACCGTCGCCATCGAGGATCCGAAGGTTTGCGCCAAGTGCGGCTCCGCCGATATCGAGCGGGATCCGGATGTCCTCGACACCTGGTTCAGTTCCGCCCTCTGGCCCTTTTCCACCCTGGGCTGGCCGGACAAGACGCCGGAGCTGGATTTTTACTACCCGACCAGCGTCCTGGTCACCGCCAGGGACATCATCTATTTCTGGGTGGCCAGGATGGCGATGCTGGGGCTGCATTTCCTGAAGGAGATCCCCTTCCGCCAGGTCTACATCAACGGCACCATTCTGGACGAGAACGGCGCCAGGATGTCGAAGACGCGCGAAAACGGCATCGATCCCCTGGTGATGATCAACGGCGGCAGGCAGCGGCGCTTCGGCAAGGAGTTCGCCTACGAGGGCTACGGCGCCGACGCCGTGCGCTACACCCTCTGCACCCTCACCACCGACGGGCAGGACATCAAGCTGGCGCCCACCCGCTTCGAAATGGGCCGCAATTTCATTAACAAGATGTGGAACGCCAGCCGCTTCGTCCTTATCCGCCTGGCCGAGTGCGAACCCGGAGTCGGGGAGCTGGGCGCCTCCGGCCTGTCCATCGCCGATCGCTGGATGCTTTCCCGCCTGGCCGCGAGCATCGACGAGGTCAACCGGCAGTTGGAGGGCTTCCGCTTCCACGAATACGCCAAGACAATCTACGATTTCGCCTGGGGGGACTTCTGCGACTGGTATGTGGAAATGGCCAAGCCCGCCCTGACCCGGGGCGGCGACGGGGCGGCGGCGACCGCCAGGGTTCTCGCCTGGACGCTCGACAACATCCTGCGCCTGCTGCATCCGGCCGCCCCCTTCTTCACCGAGGAGGTCTGGCGGCTGCTTTCCGAGGTGGCGCCGGCCCGCGGGCTGGGGGTTCCCGCCCAGGCGGCCCCCATGCTCATCCGGGCCGCCTGGCCGGATCTCGACGCCGCCTCGCTCTGGCGCGACCCCGGGGTGGAGCGCGACATGGCCCGGGCCATGGACGTCGTCCGGGCGGTGCGCAACATCAGGGCCAAGTTCAACCTGCCGCCCAAGGCGCCGATGGCGGCGCTGGTCGGCGCGGCGGCGGAAGAATACGTCGCCAGCCTGGCGCTGCTGGCCGACATGATCAAGAGCCAAGCCGGACTCGGCGATCTGGAGATGGGGGTGGATATCGGCAAGCCCCGGCAAGCGGCTTCCGAAATCCTGCCGGGCGCCCAGGTCTACGTCCCCCTGGCCGGCCTGATGGACGTCGAGGTGGAGCGCCGCCGCATTGAGAAGGAGCTGGCCAAAAAGACCGCCGGCCGCGAAAACCTCAACCGCAAGCTGCACAACCATGAATTCCTGGAGCGGGCCCCGGCCGAGGTGGTGGAGAGGGAAAAAGCGCGGCGGGAAGAGCTGACCCGCCAGATTGGCGAGCTGGACGAGCTCAGGGACAGCCTGGCGAATTGAGGGGGAAGGCGTGTTGAAGGAAACGGCGCAAAAATGAAAAAAGACGCGTTTCCCGGCCCGCCGCCGGGCGAATCGGCCATGAACACCCGGATTTTCCGGATGACCGCCAAGGAAAAGCGGATTTACGTCTTCGGCCACCGCAACCCCGACGCCGACTCCGTGGTTTCGGCCGCCGCCTACGCCGGTCTGAAAAGGGCACTCGGAACGGCCAACTGCTGGGCCGCCAGGGCCGGCAAGGCCTCGCCCAAAACCGAGTACATCTTCAACCGCTTCAAGGCGCCGCTCCCCGAGTTCATCCCGGACCTGCTGCCCAAGGTCGAATACTACTACAACCCGCAATGCAAAACCGTCAACCGCGACATGTCGGTTTGGGACGCCATGACCCTCCTCCAGGCCAGCGAACCCCCGGCCCTGCCGGTGGTCGACGCCGACGGGCGCTACCTGGCCCTCCTCCATTACAGCTGCTTCGCCCAAAACATCCTCCGGCTTTGCAACCCCCGGCAGAAGACGGCGGTCCAAACCAGCGTCAACCTTCTGGCCTCGGTCCTCCACGCCCAGGCCCTGGTGCTGAGCCGGGCGGACGAAATCCGCAAAAGCCCCATCGTGGTCGCCGCCGCCGAGTTCGAGGCCTTCAAGACCCTCCTCGCCACTTATCCGCCGGAAAACACCATCGTCATCGCCGGCAACCGCGAGGAGGTGCACGGCTTGGCCATCGAAAGCGGCGTCCGGGCCCTGGTCGTCACCAACGGCTGCATGCCAAGCCGCCAACACCGGGAATTGGCCGAAAAAAAGGGCGTTTCCGTCCTGATCAGCCCCTACGACACCTCCTCGACCACCATGCTCCTCATCTATTCCATGCCGGTTTCGGCCATGTCGAACGCCGAGGTGGTTCCGGTGAAGAAGTACGATTCGATCCGGAAAATCGCTTCCGCCCTGGCCGCCGCCCCCGGCAAGTCGCTGCCGGTGGTGGACGACGGCGGCGTGGTGGTGGGGATGATTTCGGAGGGCGATCTCTACCGCGACCCGAACATTGAGATCATCATGGTGGATCACAACGAACCCTCGCAAGCGGTGGAGGGGGTGGAGAACTACCGGATACTGGAAATCATCGACCACCACCGGCTGGGCGCCATGCACACCCGCCAGCCCATAACCTTCATCAACAAGCCGGTGGGGGCCACCAGCACCATCGTGGCCGGGCTTTACCGGGAGAACCACGTCCCCCTGTCCTCCGAAATGGCCTCGCTGCTCCTCTGCGGCATCCTTTCCGACACCCTGACCCTCCAGTCGGCCACCACCACGGCGGCGGATCGGGAAATGGCCGAGGATCTGGCCAACGTCGCCAACCTGGACATCGAGGCCCTGGGGCGCGACATCATGCGCGCCGCCTCGAACATCTCGGGCCGCCCGGCCGAGGAGTTGATCAAGCAGGACATGAAGGCGTACGCCGAGGCCGGCCAGCCCTTCACCGTGAGCCAAATCGAAGTCGGGGATCTCCAGGAGGCGCTGGGCCGGAAGGCCGAATTCCTCGAGGTGCTGGAACGGGAGCGGGCGTCGGCCCGGGCGCTGTTCTCCGCCGTCCTGATTACCGACATCACCCGCCTCACCAGCATCATGATCCTGGCCGCCAAGCCGGATTTCCTCCAGTTCGTCAATCTGCCCAAGCAAGAGGATTCGGTGTACCTGATGCACGACGTGGTGTCCCGGAAGAAGCAGCTTATGCCCATACTCTCCGAATTGGTGGACGAATACCAGCGCAGGTGAGGCGGGCGGGAAAATCAGCGGAAGCATTCGCGGATCAGCTCCGCCAATTCGTCCCGGGCTTGGCAGAGGTTCAGGCGGTTCCGGAACTCCCGCGCCCCGGCCAGGGACTTGGAATAAAAGGCCCCGAGCTTCCGGGACTGGCGGATGGCCAGCCCCGGGCCGAGTTGGCCGGCCAGCAGATCGTGATGGCGGAGCAGCGCCTCGCCAACTTCCGCCGGAACCGGCGGCCGCCAGGTCCCTCCGGCGCACTCGGCCTTGACGCGGGCGAAAACCCAGGGCGCTCCCAGGCAGGCGCGCCCAATCATCGCCCCGGCCACCCCGGCCCGGACGAACATCTCCCTGGCGCCGCGGCCGTCCCGGACATCGCCGTTGCCGATCACCGGCAGCCGCGCCGCTTCGACCACCCGGCGGATTTCCCCGTGCCGGCAGGGCGTCCCGTAGGCTTCGCGGGCGTGGCGGCCGTGCACCGTCAGCCAATCCGCCCCCTCGGCCTCGGCGATCCGGGCGATTTCAACCGCGTTGAAATGGTCGCCGGAGGGGCCGAGGCGGATCTTGATCGACAACGGCAGGGAGGTGTTTTTCCGCATCGCCCGCACTAAGCGGCCGATCAGCGGCGGGTTTTCCAGCAGCTTCGAGCCGGCGCCGGCGGCCCGCACCTTGCGCACCGGGCAGCCGCAGTTGAGATCCACGGCGGCGGCTCCGCGCTCCGTAACCCGGGCGGCGGCGAAGCCGACCGCGCCGGGATCCGCGCCCCAGATCTGGTACATCACCGGCCCCTCGCCGGGCGACTTGGCGAGATAGCGCTCCTGGCTGTCCGAGCCCTGGCGCAGGGCGTTGGCGGAAATCATTTCCGTGGCCAACAGGCCCGGCCGGCCGAAAGTCCAGGCGAGCAGCCGGAAGGGCGGGGACGAAAAGCCGGCCAGAGGGGCCTGGATCAGGTTGTTCGCCAACTCCAGCCCGCCCAGGCGAAGGGGGACAATCGGGTTTTCCGCCATAATGAGCCGTCCGCGCCTCCGCTCCCGGTCAACGCCCGGCCCGGTAGGCGGCCAGGACTTCGGGGAAGGGAGCAAGCGCCCGCTCCAGCAGCCCGCGGCAGTAGGCGATGGCGATGCCGTAGTTGACGATGGGCTTTCCGGCCGCCTGGCAGCGGGCGATGCGGGAAAGGACGGCGCGCCGGTTGGTCATGCAGGCGCCGCAATGGAGGACCAGGGCCAGGCCGGAAAGATCCTCCGGGAAGTCGTGCCCGGCCAGGAAGCGGAATTCCGGCTTGGCGCCGCATTTGCCGCGGATCCAGGCCGGCAGCTTCACCCTGCCGATGTCGTCGTCCTCCTGGTGGTGGGTGCAGGATTCGGCCACCAGCACCACGTCGCCGTCCCGCAGCCTGTCGATGGCGGCCGCCCCCCTGGCGAAGGCGGCGAGATCGCCCTTGGCCCTGGCGTACAGAATGGAGAAGCCGGTGACGGGAATGCCCTCAGGCACGATGGCCGCCACCTTTTCAATGGCCTGGGAATCGGTCACCACCAGGGCGGGCGGCGCCTCAAGCTTCTCCAGCGCCCCGGCCAGCCCCGTTTCCTTGCAGATCAGGGCCATGCCGTCCCCGTCCAGGACATCGCGGAGCGCCTGCACCTGGGGCAGGATCATTCTCCCCTTGGGCGCCTCCTTGTCGATGGGAGTCACCAGAACCAGGCATTCCCCCGGCTTGAACAGATCGCGAAGCAGCACGGGGGAGTTGATGAAGTCGGCCGGGGCGGAGGCGAGGATGGCTTGGCGCAAATCCTCCAGCCCGTCGCCCCGCTCCGCCGCCATGCGGACGGGCGCCGCGCCGGGCGGCAGGCCGGCGGCCGGGGCGCCGCCGGGCGAATCCAAATCCGCCTTGTTGGCGACGATGACGACCGGGACCCGGCGGCGTTGAAACTCGGCGAAAAGGTCTTGCTCGTAGGCGCCCCACTCCCGGTGGAAAACCAGGATCGCCAGGTCGGTACGGTCGATTATCCGCCTGGCCCGGTCGCTGCGCAGTCCGCCCAAATCCCCCGCGTCGTCGATCCCGGCGGTGTCGATCCACAGCACCGGCCCCATTGGGATGAATTCCATGGCTTTTTCCACCGGATCGGTGGTGGTGCCGGGGGTGGGCGAGACGATGCTGGCCTCCTGCCCCGCCACCAGGTTCAACAGGGTGGATTTACCGACGTTCCGGCGGCCGAAAATGCCGATGTGGAGACGGAATCCCTTGGGCGTCGCGGTCATGTCGATTCCACCTCCCCGTTCTTTTCCGCGTTTCCGGCATACAGTATCCTGCCGCAGCCCTGGCAGCGGCAGTTTTTTATGTCCTTTCCGATAAGGACGATGTTGACGACGTTGGAGTTCAGGCGGCGGAAGCAGGCTTGGCAGATGCCGTCCGCGGACATTTCGGCCAGGGGATCGCCCTTGGTGCGCTTCAGGGCCAGGTCGTAGGCTTGGTAGGCGGTGGGATCGAGCCCTTCCACCCGCTCGACCGCTTTCTTGCGCTCCGCCAGCAATTCAACATGCCGGGCCTTGATTTTCGCGATTTCCTCCTGGGCCGCCTGTTTGACGCTGGTGAGCTTCAATTCCTCCTCGCCTATCCGGTCGCGGCACTCGGTCATTCTTTCGCGCAGCCGATCCAGCTCCTCCATGCCGCCCAGCACCTGGGATTCGTTTTCATCCACCTGGATCTTCAAATCCCGGATGCGATCCGTGACAATGCGGAACTCGCGCTGGTTCTTGATGGTCTTGAGTTTCCGCTCCTGATCGCCCACTTCCGCCTCGGCGACGCGGATCTCCATGTTCAGGCGGTCGGCCGCCATGACCTGATCCTTGATGGCGATTTCCGCTTCGCGGGATTTGCTCCGCGCCTCCTCCACCGCCCGCTCCTGGGCCGCCACCGCGCTGGTCAACTCCCGCAACCGCAGTTTTCCCCGCACGATGCGGCGATCCACCTGGTTCAGGGCGATGATTTCCCGCGTCAACTCGCTTTCCATATCGACTCTCCCCAAAACGCGCTTTGCCCCGGGCGCGGCATTGGCTTATGGCCCGTCCCGGCGGGCTGAAAATAAAAAACCGGCGAAGGAAAGGGCGGAGGCCGAAGCCGCCGCCCTTCTCCGATCGCTTACTGGCGCATGGGCACGCCCAGCTCCCGCAACTCCCGTTTGATGTCCCGGCTCGTCCTCCCGTCGATGTGGGCCAGGGAGGCGATCAGGGCGGCGTCGGCCCCGCCCAGCGTCAGGACGTCCCTGAGATGCCCCACCTTGCCCGCCCCGCCGCTCGCCACCACCGGCACCGGCACCGCTTCCGCCACCCGGCGGGTGATGTCCAGATCATAGCCGTCCCGCGCCCCGTCGGCGTCTATCGAGTTCAGGCAGATTTCCCCCGCCCCCAGATCCGCCGCCCTTTTCGCCCATTCCACCACGTCCAGGCCCATCGGCGTCCGGCCGCCCCGGATCACCACCTCGCAGCCGGAGGGAAAGCGGGGGTCCCCGTCCCGCCGCTTGGCGTCGAGGCCGAGGACGACGCACTGGCCGCCGAACTCGCGGGCGCCCTGGCGGATGATGCCGGGGTCCCGCACCGCCAGCGAATTAAGCGACACCTTTTCGGCGCCGGCCAGCAAGACGCGACGCATGTCGGCGAGGGAGCCGAGCCCCCCCCCGACGGTGAAAGGGATGAATATCTGCCTGGCCACGCCCCGCACCATTTCGATGTCGATGGGCCGACCCTCGGCCGAGGCGGCGATGTCGTAGAAGACCATCTCGTCCACCCCCTCCTCGTAATAGCGCCGGGCCAGTTCCACCGGATCCCCGACCTCCCGGTTGTCGATGAATCTCACTCCCTTCGTCACCTTGCCGTCGCGGATGTCCAGGCAGATGATCAGACGCTTCAGCAGCATGGCTCTCCATCCCATTCGAGGAACCGGGCCAGGATGTCCAGCCCGGCGGCGGCGCTTTTTTCCGGGTGGAACTGGGTGGCGAAAAGGGAGCCGCGGCCGACCGCCGAGGCGAAGACGACGCCGGCGTATTCGGTGGCGCCGTAAACCGCCCCGGCCTTCCCATCCCGGAGCGGCGCGGCATGGGCGGTTTCCGGGGCGTCCCGGGCCGGTTCGGGGTAAAAGGAGTGCACGAAGTAAAACTCGCCGCCGGGCAGGTCCCGGGGCAGCAAGGGATGGCGGCGGGGGGTGTCCACCCGGTTCCAGCCCATGTGCGGCACCTTGGCGGACGGATCGGATGGCCGGAAGCGGCGCACCCGGCCGGGCAGGAGGCCGAGGGCCTGGACGCCGCCGTCCTCTTCGGAGAAATCGAAAAGCAGTTGCATGCCGATGCAGATGGCGAGGATGGGCGTGCCCCGCTCCAGGGCGGCGGCCAGGAGGCGATCGAAGCCCCGGGCGCGCAAATTGTCCATGCACTGCCGGGCCGAGCCCACGCCGGGGAAAACGATGCGCTCCGCCCCGGCGGCGGCGGCGGCGTCGCGGACGAACTCGGGCGCCCCCCCCACGTGCCGCAGGGCCAGGCGCACGCTTTCGATGTTGCCGGCGCCATAGTCAAGGATGGCAAGCATGGAGAAACGCCTTTTCCGCCAACCGGGCCGCAAAAAAAAGGGGCCGCCCAGCCCCCAACCGTCAATCCGCCGTTTCGCCCGCCACCCGCAGGCGGGTCAAGGCCCGGAGCAGGGCCAGACGGGCCCGATCCAGGTCGGCCTTGGCCGCCTTGTCCGAGGCGACGCCGGCCAGCAGGGCCTTGGCCCGGGCCAGCGCCCGCCGCGCCCGCTCGACATCGATCCCGTCGCCAATCTCGGCCGAGTCGGCGAGGATCACCAGGGTCTTGCCGTTCATGTCCATGTAGCCGCCGTGGATGGCCAGGCTGACCGTCGAGCCGTCATTGCCCCTGACCAGCATCACCCCGACCGCCAGGGGGGAGATGGTGGGCTCGAAGCGGGCGAACACCTCCAACTCGCCGTCCAGGGTGGTCAGGGTCGCCGACTCGATGAACTCGTCGAAGACGTTTTTCCGGGGCGTCAAAACCAGGCAGCGCAAATCGCCCCTGGTCCGTTTGTCCGTCCTGACCGCGGCTGGCATGGCCGGCCTTTCTATTGCTGGAGCTTTTTCGCCTTTTCCGCCGCCTCGGAGAAATTGCCGACATACATGAAAGCCTGTTCCGGCAGATCGTTGGCCGCCCCGCCCAGGATCTGGTCGAAGCCGTCGACCGTGTCGGCGACGGGGACGTAACGGCCGGCCATGCCGGTGAACTGCTCGGCCACATGGAAGGGCTGGGAAAAGAAGCGCTGGATTTTCCTGGCCTTGGCCACCACCAGCTTGTCGTCATCCGACAGCTCGTCCATGCCGAGGATGGCGATGATGTCCTGGAGATCCTTGTATTTTTGCAGAATGCGCTTGACCTCGGTCGCCACCTGGTAGTGCCGCTCGCCCACAATCCGGGGATCCAGGATGGTGGAGGACGATCCAAGCGGATCCACCGCCGGATAGATGCCGAGGCTGGCGATCTGCCGCGACAGGGCGGTGATGGCGTCGAGATGGGAGAAACAGGTGGCCGGGGCGGGATCGGTGTAATCGTCGGCCGGCACGTAAACCGCCTGGATGGAGGTGATCGATCCCTTCTTGGTGGAGGTGATGCGCTCCTGGAGCGCCCCCATTTCGGTGGCCAGGGTCGGCTGGTAGCCCACGGCGGACGGCATGCGGCCGAGCATGGCCGACACCTCGGAGCCGGCCTGGACAAAACGGAAAATGTTGTCGATGAAGATGAGGACGTCCATCCCCTCCTCGTCCCGGAAGTATTCGGCGATGGACATGGCGGTCAGCGACACCCGGAGGCGGGCGCCGGGCGGCTCGTTCATCTGGCCGTAGACGAGGGAGGTTTTGGACATGACGTCCGCCTCCATCATCTCGATCCAGAGGTCGTTGCCCTCGCGGGTCCTCTCGCCCACGCCCGCCACCACCGAGCGGCCGCCATGTTCCGTGGCGATGGAGCGGATCAGTTCCTTCATGATCACCGTCTTGCCCACGCCCGCCCCGCCGAACAGGCCGACCTTGCCGCCCTTGGGGATCGGCTGGAGCAGGTCGACCACCTTGATGCCGGTCTCCAGGAGCTCGGTGTCGTTCTCCTGGTCGGAAAAGGAAGGGGCGTCCCGGTGGATGGGATAGAATTTCTTGGCTTCAAGCGGCCCAGCGTCGTCAATGGCCTTGCCGGTGACGTCAATGATCCGCCCCAGCACCTCGGGGCCGACCGGCGTCATGATGGGCTGGCCGGTGTTGCGGACCGGCATGTCCCGCGCCAGCCCGTCGGTGGTGGACATGGCGACGCAGCGGACGGCGCCCTCGCCGATGTGCTGCGCCACCTCCAGGGTGATATCCAGGGGCGGCTCGTCCCGCTCTATTTTCAAGGCGTGATGGATTTCCGGCAAAGTCCCGATCCCGAACTCTACATCGACCACCGGCCCGAAAATTTGTCGCAACCTGCCGAACTTGCCGTCACTCCGGATCATGGCTCTCCCTCCACGGACGCGGGAATACGACGCCGCGATTATACGGACTTCCGCCCTCCCTGTCCAGAGGGCTTGGCAAGCGACGGGCTTGCCGGCCATTGTCTCGGCGGGAGCCGTTCGGCGGCCAGGTAAGGATGCGGCGCGAGGCCAGGGAGGACGCGGGCTTAGCGTACTTCCGTTTTTAATAACGCTTTTTGGCTTCATTTTCCCAAACGGGGCTGTTCTTCCGGGGAATTTCCCGCCTAGGCCCCGCGGCGCCTAAGCATTGGCGGTTTTTTTATTTCCGCGGCGGCCGCGGCGCATTATAATGAGCCACAAAGGTGTTTGGGCTTGATCGGCCGCGGCGAAGGGAAGGCCGGCGGCGGTCTGGAGCGGGCGATGGCGTCGGACGATGGCATCAGGGTGATATTTCGCGGCGTGCGCGGCGGTTATCCCGCGCCCGGGCCGGAGTTCGTCCAATTCGGCGGCAACACCGCCTGCCAGGAGATCCTGGTCGGCGGCCGGACCCTGATTTTCGACGCCGGCACCGGCATCATCGGCCTTGGCCGGGATTTGCTCAAAACCGCCGGCGAGCGCCGCTTGGCCATCTTCTTCTCGCACAGCCACCACGATCACACCGGCGGCCTTCTTTATTTCAAGCCGGCCTACCTCCCCTCCACCATCATGAGCATCTTCGGCCCCCAGGAGGATTCGCACGGCATCCTGGACGATTTGCGGCAATTGTCGGCGACGGCGGTGCATCCGGTGCCGCTGGCCAATATGGGCATGAATTTCACCTGCGCCCCGGTCGACGACGGCGACCTGGTCCTCTGGTCGCCGGGGGATGATCGCCCCCGGGTGGCCGAAAAGGGCGGGGCGGCCCGGCCCGGCGACGTGGCGGTGCGGATATTCAGGAACCACCGCCATCCCCTCTGCGGCGTCCTGAATTTCCGGCTCGAATATGCCGGCCGCTCCTATGTCTACGCCACCGACGTGGAGGGCGACGGGCTCACCGGCGATCCGGAGTTGGCCGAATTCGCCCGGGGGGCGGATCTGATGTCCCACGACGGCCAATACACCACGGAGGAGTATGAGCGCTGCCGGCGCGGCTGGGGCCACAGCACGGTGCGGATGGCCGTCCGCACGGCGCAACTGGCCGGCGTCGCCCGGCTGGCCATAATCCACCATGAGCCGGAATACACCGACGCCGTCCTGGAACGGCTGGAACGGGAGGCGCTCGAGGTTTTCCCCGGCCTATTCTTTGCCCGCGAGGGCCAGGAAGCCGTCATTCCCTGAGGCGGTTTGCCCGGGCTGATCCCGGCCGGCGAAAAGCCCCCGTCGCCAATCCGCCGCCTCGCCGCCCGCCAGGCGCGAGCGGCGGCAGACGCGGATTATCGCCTCCAGGTCCGCGATGGCGGCGGCGACGGCGGCGTTGACCACCAGGAAATCGTATTTGCCGATGGCGGAGATTTCCTGTTCCGCGATGGCGAGGCGCCTTTTCAGGTCGGCCGGCTCCTCGGTCCCCCGCTTCTCCAGGCGGCGGCGCAGCTCGTCCAGGCTGGGCGGGATGACGAAAATCAGGACGGCGGCGGGGAAGTTGCGGCGCACCGCTTCCGCCCCGTTCACGTCGATGACCAGGATGACGGCGCCGCCCCGGTCGAGGTCCAGCGCCAATTCCCGCCCGGGCGTTCCGTAATAGTTGCCGTTGAACAGGTTGTGCTCGAGGAAATAGCCGTCCGCCAGCCTTTGCTCGAAGGTTGGGCGGGAGAGGAAATGATAGTCGCGGCCATTGATTTCGCCCGGCCGGGGCGGGCGGGTGGTGGCGGTTACGGCCCGGCGGATTTGTCCGGGGTTCTTGGCGATCAACTCGTCGATCAGGGTTGTCTTCCCGCTCCCGGCCGGGCCGGAAATGACCGCCAGAATGCTTTTCCCCTCGGACATGCGGATGGCCTCACACCAGGTTGGCGCTCTGTTCCTTGATTTTTTCCACCGTCAATTTGGCCTTGACCGCCTCCTGGACGATCCCGACGTCGTTTATTTTAGCGGCGGTGGTGTTGATTTCGCGGAGGAACTCCTGGGCCAGGAATTCGAGGCGCTTGCCGACCTCGCCGCCCCTGGCGATGGCGGAACGGTATTGATCGATATGGCTGGCCAGGCGGTCCAGTTCCTCCCGGATGTCGGCCTTGTCGGCGATGAGGCAGATTTCCCGTTCCAACGCCTGGCCGTCGGCTTGGGAAAGGCCATTGGGGCAAAGCTCCTCCAGGCGCAGCCGCAGACGCTCGCGGGCGCGGACAAGCGCTTGCGGCGCCGCCAGGCGGGCCTGGCCGACAAACTCCTCCAGCGGCCGGCCGAGCGCCAGGAGGACGCCGGCCAGCTTGCCGCCCTCGGCCCGGCGCATTTCCAGCGCCTGTTCCAGGGCCAGGCGGGCCGCCTTTTCCACCACCTCCCACTCCGCCTTGTCCGCCGGCTCCTCGGCCGAATTGTCGAACACGCCGGGGATGAGCGCCAGATCCCGCGCCGAAAGGTTGTCCGGCAGCCCCAGCTCGCCGGCCAGCCGCCGCAGGCCGGCCACCGCCTCCCGGGCCGCCCCGGCGCGGATGGGGCAGGCGCCGCCGGCCGCCTGGCGCTCGAAAAAGACATAGATGTCCACCGAGCCTCGCACCAGGAGTCCGCCCGCCAGGTCGCGGAGGTTTTTCTCGAACGCCCCGAGGCTGGGCCGGGAGCGCAGCGATATTTTCAAGCCGCGGTTGTTGACCGATTTCACCTCGACCCGGGCCGACAGGCCGCCGCCATCGGCGGCGGCGGCGCCGAACCCGGTCATGCTGTCGATCACCCCCGCCGTCTCCGTCATGGGATCGCCGCCAGCGCCGCCTGGCCGGCGGCGCCCCGCTCCAGGCGCATCCGCCCCGGCAGGCGTTTGAGCCGCTCCAGATCCGCCGGGTTGATGCGGGCCGTCAGGATGACGTCCGGGCCGTCGTAGGTCCGGTCGCTCACCGCCGCCACGGCGCTCGCCATGGCGAGGCGCCTCCCGTCGCCAGAATTGAACCTGAGTCTGACCTGGCGCAGGCCGGCCGCGGCCCGCTCCCCAAGGTAGGCCGACAATTCCGCCAGGCCCTGGCCGGTCCGGGCCGACACGGGGAAGGCGGGCGAAAATTTCCGGCCCAGCGCCTCGGCCAGGCCGGCGGCTCCGGGCCGGTCCATCTTGTTCAGGGCGTGGACGCGGGGGATGTCGCCGATGCCGATGGCCCTCAGGGTCTCGTCCACCGAGGCGGCTTGGGCCACGCACATCGGGTCGGAGGCGTCGATCGCCTGGATCAGCAGGTCGGCCCTGGCGGCCTCGGCCAGGGTGGCGTGGAAGCTCGCCACCAGGTGGTGGGGCAGCCGGCGGATGAAGCCGACCGTGTCCGAGAGCAGCATTTCCAGGCCGTCGCCAAGGGCCACCCGGCGCGTCAGGGTGTCGAGGGTGGCGAAGAGGCGATCCTCCACCAGGGCGTCGGCGTTGGCGAGCCGGTTCAGGAGCGAGCTTTTCCCCGCGTTGGTGTAGCCGACCAGGCAGGCGGAGAACAGGCCGCCGCGCCCGGCCAACTCGCGCTCTTTCCTGGCCTCCATGCCGGCGAGCTCGCTCTTGAGCGACTGGATACGTCTTCGCAGCAGCCGGCGGTCGGTTTCGATCTGGCTTTCGCCCGGCCCCCGGGTGCCGATGCCGCCGCCCAGGCGCTCCAGGTGGGTCCATTTGCGGGCCAGGCGCGGCAGCTCGTATTGCGACTGGGCCAGCTCCACCTGCAACTGGGCCTGGCGGGTGCGGGCGTTCGACTGGAAAATGTCGAGGATGACCTCGTTCCTGTCGATCACCTTGCGGCCGCAGGCATCCTCCAGGGCGGAAAGCTGCTTGGGGGAGAGATCGTCGTCCACCACCACGGTCTCGGCCCGGCCGGCCGCCGCCGCCGCCGCCAGCTCGCTCAGCTTCCCCTTGCCGAAATAGGTTTTCGCGATCGGGCGATCCAGCCGCTGCGCCAGCCGGCCGGCCTCGTCGCCGCCGGCGGTGTCGACCAGGCGGGCGATTTCTTCCAGCGGATCCTCGCCGGGAAGCGCGCGATCCGGGGTGAGCACGGCGCACAGGAGGCAGCGCTCCCGGTCGATGTTGAGCTTTTTGCTGCTGGTTCTGTCGCGCATGGGCTGGAACCGTCCTCCCCGGTTAAGGCAATCTCCGGCCGGGAGGGAACCCTCCGGCCAAATCTACAAGCCATGATACTCGCCCCGGCGC
>JAISYD010000079.1 GCA_031270145.1 Planctomycetota bacterium | reverse complement strand
GAAAAAGTCGAGGAACTGATAGCGTATTTGAAGGAACGCTTCGCCATCGTCATCGTGACCCATAACCTGGGGCAGGCGCGGCGGGTGGGCGATCGCGCGCTCTTTTTCTATGCCGGGCGACTGGAGGAGGAAGGCGACGCCGCGACGGCATTCCATCGGCCCCGCGGACGGCTGCTGGCGGATTTTCTCGGCGAGCGTTTTGGTTGAAAATACTGGATAATGAACGACACTACTTGTTTGAGCCTCTCGAAAGGAAATACCATGCGGCAACGCGTCGTTGTGGGCATGCTCGACGGTTTCGGCTGGGACTACTGGGAGCGATCGGAGATGCCGAATCTCCGGCGCCTGGCCGCCGCCGGTTCGGTATCGCCGGGCAAGGCGGTGTTTCCCACCCTCACTAACGTGAACAACGTCTCCATCGCTTGCGGCTGTTGGCCCGATCGCCACGGTGTCGCGACCAACTGCTATTTCTGTCCCGAGTCCGGCACGGCGAAATTTCTCGAAGACTCCTCGTTTCTCCGCTGCCCGACCCTATTCTCCCGTGCCTCCGCCGCCGGCGTGAAAAGCGCCCTCCTGACCTGCAAGGGAAAGACGCTGGGCATCCTTGGGCCGGACGTGGAGCTGGGCCTTGCGGCAGAGACGCTTTCGGGCAACCTGCTCGCGCGCTTTCGCCCGCCGCCCCCCATGTATTCGGCCGACATCAACTATTGGCTATGGGACTGCGCCGTCGACATTCTGCGCCATCGGCCGGACATCGGTTTCGTCTATGTCCACACCACCGACTATCCCATGCATCGCTGGGCGCCGGACGCGCCCGAATCGCTCGAGCACCTGCGGCGTCTCGACGAAGCCATCGGCGAAACGGTTGACGCCGCGCCGGACGCGGCGCTGCTGATCACCGCCGATCACGGCATGAATCCCAAAGCGAAATGCATCGATCTCGCCCGCTTCTGCTCCGCCCGGGGCAAACCGATCCGCTTCGCCGTCTCGCCGGTCGCCGACCGGCTGCTGGCGCATCATGGCGGCCACGGCGGTGTGTCGTACATCTATCTCGAGCGTCCCGGCGACGCCGACGCCGTCGGCGCCCTGCTTCGCTCCGTTCCCGGCGTCGAGGCGGCCTGGACCAGCGCGGAGGCGGCGGCACGCTTCCACCTGCCGGCCGAATGCCTGGGCGACCTCGTGGCCGCGGCCGACAAGAACACCGTCTTCGGCACGCTGGACGGGGAGGAACAAGCCCTCGCCGGAGACTATCGCAATCACGGATCGCTTCACGAGGTCGACATTCCCCTTATCGCCTACAACCTGCGCCGGCCGGAACGCATTCTGGAAAAGGCGCTGTACAATTTCGAACTGACCTCCCGCCTGTTTTGACACGAAAGGACACCGTGGACATGAATGGACGCTGGCCCCGCCTGGTCGTGGCGCTGCTCGACGGGCTGGGCATGGACTATTACCGTTCCGGAGCCATGCCGTATCTCGAGAGCCTGGGCGAAAACGGGCTGTTCCGCCGGGTTGGCGGCGTCTTCCCGAGCGTAACCAACGTCAACAACGTTTCGGTCTGCTGCGGCGCCTGGCCGGACAGCCACGGCATCACCGCCAATTCCTATTACGATCGGCGGACCGATCGCGTCGACTACATGAACGCGGCCGAACTGATTCAGGCTCCGACCCTGTTTCGGAAAGCGGCGGCCCATGGCCTGGGCTCGGCCCTTTTCACCTGCAAGCGGAAAAGCGCCGAACTGTTCCGGGTCGGCGTGAGCCTGACGGCCGTGGCCGAGGACGCCGGGCCGGAGCTTTGCGAACGCTACGGTGAACCAGGCTCGATCTACAGTTCGGAAATCAACCACTGGCTTTGGAAAGTCGCGGCCGATGTCCTCAAAACACGGCCGGAAATCCGCGTGGCGTACATCCACACCACCGACTATCCCATGCACCGCTGGGCGCCGGCGGAACCCGAGTCGCAGGCGCATTTGGCGGGTCTGGACGAAGGAATCCGGCAGGTGATGGCGGCCGCCGGTCCGGACGCGGTGTTCCTGGCCACGGCGGATCACGGCATGAACGCGAAAAAACGCTGTTGGGATTTGGCACGGGTGTGTGCCGAGGCTGGCGTGCCGGTTCGCTTCTTTCTTTCCCCCGAGCGCGACTACTATGTGCCGCACCACCGCAATTTCACCGGATGCGGTTGGCTGTACCTCGAATCGCTTTCCGACTCCGGGAAGGTGGAGAAGATTTGCCGGGGGCTGGAAGGCGTGGAAGAAGTGATTCCGAGCGCGGAGGCGGCCAGGCGCTACCATCTGCCGCTCGAACAGGTGGGGGATCTGGTCGTATTGGGCGACCGGGACACCATGTTCGGCGTCATGGACACCGCTTACGAGGAATTGCCTCCCGGCTACCGCGCCCACGGCTCCCTGCACGAGATGGATTTGCCACTGGTGGCTTATCCCGTTCATCCCGGATTACCGGATGAAAGGTTCTTCTCCCATAATAAGGACTTGACCGCCTTCTTGCGCTAACAACCTGTTGACAAGTTGAGTTGCGGCGGCATTTCCCATCTTTGTGGTCAATAATTAGTCCTCCCTGAAAAGCGGCAAGAATCTTGAAAATTTCGCATAAAAGCGAATATTTTTGCCGCATTATCTCCATATTTTCCCGCTTTTCCCCGGTTCGGGCGGTTTGACAAGCCGCCCGCCGGGCTGGCCAGTTGACTCATTCTTCTTTTTTTCAGGGACGATAAATTATCGCGGATTTTCACGCTTTTTCGTTGACGTCGACCGACACTTTGATTAAAAGAATGGCGAACCTGATGCTTGACGCCGTCTTTGCCGGCAACCTCTGAATTTCATCTGTACGCTGGAACCCCTTAAGTCGATTATCCGGGGTTGGACAGCGATTTCACCTAGCGGCAAAAGCATAAACGGCCAGGGCTGGCCACGCGTCCCCGGGATTCCCGCAATCGCCCGGAAACGCGGGTTCGAGGCGAATTCAAGGCAATGGGGCGTGTTGACGGAGTTGGCCTTTTTTACAAAACGGGAGGAACGGCATGAAAAGGATTTTTGCGGCGTTGCTTATAACCGGATGTTTGGCCCTGGCGCTCGCGTCGGGCGCGCCTACCGCCTCGGCCGCGAACGAGCCGGTGACTTTGGTGGGCGGCACCATGCTGCCGGAGGGCCATGTTTATTGGCAGGCCTGCGTGAAATTCAAGGAATTGCTGGAAAAGTACTACACCGGCGGCCCCCTGACCGTCGAACTCCACCACTCCAGCGTGCTGGGGACGGAAAAGGACTCCATTGAATACATGATCCAGGGCACGGCGGTGGATTTTTACATCATTTCGCCGGCTTGGTTCGCCACCTGGAACAAGGTCATGCCCATCATCGACGCCCCCTTCCTCTTCAAAAGCACGGCGCACTGGGAGAAATGCATCGAATCCGGCGTCCTGAAGCCGCTCGACGACGACGCCATTAAGACCGGCGTACGCTTCCTCGGCCACGGCGGCGGCGGGGTCAGGAGCATCATCAGCAACAAGCCGGCCAAATCGATCGCCGATTTCCCCGGCATCCGCATGCGGGTCCAAGGCTCGCCCCTGCACCAGCGCGCTTTCGCCGCCACCGGCCTGGTGGCCACCCCCATGGATTACATGGAAGTGTACAACGCCATCAAGACCGGCGTCCTCGACGCCCTGGAAAACGAGCCGGCCGGCCTGGAGGGCATGAAATTCTACGAGGTCGCCCCCTACTACATCCTGACCAACCACCAAATCACCACCCGGCAACTGGGCTTCAGCGAACCCCGCTTCCAAAGCCTCCCCAAGGATTTGCAAGAGGCCATCCTGAAAGCGGGCAGGGAAGCCTCCGCCCACCACCGGAAAATCGAGGTGGCGGACAGCGAAAGGATCATCCGGGAATTGACCGAGAAGCACGGCTTGAAGCCACTCGCCTTCGACAACACCGAAATGCGCCGCCTGGCCTCGCCGGTCATCGAGGAATTCGCCAAGGAAATCGGCGCCCTGGAAATCTACCGGGCCATCGAGGCGGTCAACTGATTTTTCCGACAGCAGCATCGGGGGCGGACGCCAAGTCCGCCCCTTGGGCTCCCGTGACGAGACGCGGAGGCAATCCATGTTTCTCAAATTTTGCGCCGCCTACGCCAAATTCCTGGACGTCATGCTGATTGTGGCCGGGCTGACCCTGATGTTGTCGGTCGGCATACAGGTGGCCGGCCGGTACGTGTGGTTCATCCCGCCCTACCTCTGGCCCCTGGAAGTGACCAACTTCGCCCTGATTTGGGGGATATTCATCGGCTCCGCCGTCTGCGTGCGCGAGGAAAAGCATTTCAACGTCGATATTTTCCATATGGGCGGCAAAGGCGTCAACCCCGCCCTGAACAAATTCCTCCGGATCCTCTATTACGCCGTCGTCGGCTGCATGACCTTCATTTTCATTTACTACGGCTGGATTTATTTCGTCAAATGGGGCATGATCCAGTCGTCGGACATCACCGGGGTCAACCTGGGCTGGCTATACATATCGGTGCCTTTCGCCGGCGTCTCCTGGCTGCTCTTCCTGGTCGAAAACGTCATCAAGGAATTGCGCCTGGGTCAAGCCCCCGACCACAAACCCCTGAGCACCAATTGAACAACCGCGCCCGGGAAAGGCCATCTGGGCCGCCCCCTCCCCTCGGGCGCAATTGAGGAGCCGAACCAATGGACGCGGGAACCGTATTCCTCATCATGTTCTCCTCTCTGCTGCTCCTGATCCTCCTTCGGATCCCGGTAAGCTTCGCCCTGGCCTTCGCCGTCATCCCCATCCTATTGTTCACTCCCCGGGTGACGCCCATCATGCTGTTGCAGCGCATGATGATCCAGTTCGGCTCGTTCATCCTCCTCGCCATACCCTTCTTCATCCTGGCGGCCAACATCATGAACGCGGCCGGCATCACCAACCAGTTGATGAAGTTCTCCCAGAGCCTGGTCGGCTTCCTGCCGGGCGGGCTTGGCCACATCAACGTGCTGGTAAGCATGATTTTCGCCGGCATTTCCGGCAGTTCCAACGCCGACGCCGCCGGCATCGGCTCGGTGATCATCCCGGCCATGGTGAAGGAGGGCTACGACAAGAACTTCACGGTGGCGGTGACCGCCTGCTCGGCCGTAATGGGGGTGATCATCCCGCCCAGCATCACCATGGTGGTCTGGGGCGGGGTGATGAACGTCTCGGTGGCCGGCATGTTCCTGGGCGGGATCATCCCGGGGATACTGATCGGCCTCGGGCAAATGGCGGTGGTGTATGTGTACGCGATCAAGCGCAACTATCCCAGGGCCGACTCCTTCTCGTTCTTCTTCTTCCTCAAAACGTTTAAGGAAAGCGTTCTCGCCCTGTTGTCGCCGGTCATTATCGTCGGCGGCATCGTTTTCGGCTGGGTCACCCCCACCGAGGCGTCGCTGATCGCCGTTTTCTATTCCATGTTCGTCGGCATGGTCATCTACCGGAGCGTGTCGGTCCGCGCCTTCGCCGGCCTCCTTTACGACGCCATAAAGCTGTCGTCCGTGGTGCTTTTCGCCGTCGGGACGGCGGCCATCTACGCCTGGGTGCTGTCCTACTACAAGGTGCCCAACTACCTGGTCACCCAGATGGCCAGCATGACCACCTCGCCCACCGTCATGCTGCTCCTGATCATCTGCGTTTTCCTGATCGCCGGCATGTTCATCGACTCGGTGCCGGCCATCATCATCTTCGCCCCGTTGCTGCGCCCGCTGGCCGACAGCGTCGGCATACCGCCCATCCAGTTCGCCGTCGTCGGCTGCGTGACCCTGGCCTACGGGCTCATCACCCCGCCCTACGGGCTGTGCCTGCTGATAACCAGCGAAATCGCGAAAATCAACTGCATGGAGCCGATGCGGGAGGTTGCGGTGTTCCTCCTCGAGATGCTGGCGGTGTTGCTGCTGATGGTGTTTTTCCCGAGCGTCACCCAGGCGCTGCCCAGGCTGTTCATGCCGACGCTGTTCTAAAGGCGGCTTGCGCTTGTTAAGGATCTGCGGCGCAATTCCGGTCTCGGTGGAGTCCCAGGTTGGCGAAATAGTCGTCCCTGAAAAAATGAAGAATGGGTCGGCCGGCCAGCCCGGCGGGCGGCTTGGCAAACCGCCCGAACCGGGGAAAAGCGGGAAAATATGGAGATAATGCGGCAAAAACATTCGATTTTATGCGAATTTTTCAAGATTCTTGCCGCTTTTCAGGGACGACTGCTTCCTTTTCAACATCAAGGTTTCCCGCATTATGCCGATCACTGAAATAACAGCCCAACTGCCCTCCAACAGCAGGAATCCCCATTGTTGTTCAATGATCGCATCGGCGGCGAGCAGACCGGAGCCGATGGCGTTGACAAGTAGGTAAGCCAACGACTTTGGATTCAGTGTCCCAATCTGAACCATGGCGAAGGCGGCAAGGATGGCGGCGGAGCCGACGAATTGGACGAGCATGCTCATAACGTTTCCTAATGAAAGAAGTCCACTCCGAGGTCTTTACGCCTCGGAACGTTCAACAGTCCGCGGCCCGTCTACTCCGTATGCCTTATCGACACACGGAAAAAAACCGACAACAGCGGTCCGCATTAAAAATAGCGCCGCAAATGCCGGGCCCAGCCGCGTCGCAACCGTGATCATCCCCTCCTTATCGTTTGTCCGTCTCCAATTGCTGCCTTCCCTGCCCTTCCTCGATGCCGCTGACGGCTATGGCCGCCATGGAGCCAAGCCCGATGAAATAAAACACGATTGGCAGTACGGTTGTCCCGAACAACCCTATGACCCCCTGTCCCACCCGGCTCTTGACAACACACACAATCGCCAGGATGAAGGCCGCGAGATTGAGGGGGCAGGCGATGAACACCGTCCCCGGTATCGGCATCATGAACATTACCCACCCCAGAATCATGCAAATCCACATGGTTTTGACCGGGGCTCTTGTCGGCTCGGCGTTGGCTGTCATTTCGATCCTCCATTGTCTGCGAAATTATCCCCGCGGCGGATGCGGATCGTTGCCGCGGCTGTCTTTCCGGCTTATTGTTCCGTCTCTCTTGTGCGCCGCGAACCCGGTTTTTCGCTTCCGGCTTATTTTCCCGCCCGCGTCAACGGCCTCCGGTTTGGCGTCATGGCGGCCGCTGGCGCGGCCAGTCGCCCTTGCCCGCATCCCATCCCCCACGATCCTTGTTTGGCGTTGCCTGATGCGTTTCCGGGCCGTTAATGCAAAAAGTATAAAGGCAAATAATGACAATTTTGCTGACGGTTTGCCATATGAAAATATAACACCTTTATTTCTCAAGAGATTAAAGATTGGCATCCCATATGGGACCCGCACCCATGTTCCCGGACTGGGAATCGGATGCAAGAAATCCATAACCCCTTGAATGACAAAATTTCCAGCGATTCAAAAACGCCCTTGACAGGGAAATTGACACTTTCCGCCCGTTCGGCCAAAACGACAAACATATTCGACCTTCCGCCGGAAGTCAAGGCCATTGCCGCCGCTTAGGCCGACCTGCCCGAGGCGGTCAAGGCCGGGAGTATGGCGATGCCTCCATCAAGCGCATCGGCAACGAACCGCCTTTTCCCCTTGACGCCCGCATCCACACGGTGCGCGGCCAGCGGGTGATGCTGGACAGCGACCTGGCCGAGGTGTACG
>JAISYD010000368.1 GCA_031270145.1 Planctomycetota bacterium | reverse complement strand
GGATATGGTGCGCGATGGCCTGGAAGCGCTTTGCCTGAATATTGAGGACAAAAGCCGGGAGCCAATCGTGCGGAAGTATGATTGCGTACTGGTGAAAAGGAACTCGACCTAACCGCCGGCCTTGCCGCAACCGCCTGCCCCTCAATCTGGCAGGTGGAAATACAGGGGGCGGGAAATCTCGACCAGGCGCGGCTCCACCTTTTCCCGCCAGAGGGCGAAATATTCCGCCGGAGCGGGCAGACGGCCCAGCCGGGCCGCAGCGGCGGCGAGGATGGCGGAACCGAGATAAACCCTCGCCTCCGCGCCCATGCGGTTGGCGAAATTGCGGGTGCTGGTGGAAAAAACCGCCGCGCCGTCCGCCACCCTGGCCTGATTGCCCATGCAGAGCGAACAACCGGGGAGCTCCAGCCGGGCGCCGAGTTCCTCGAAACACCGCAGCACGCCCTCCCGCGTCAACTGATCGCGATCCATTCGAGTCGGCGGGGCTATCCACAAGCGTTTCACTCCCAGACTGGCGCCGGAATCGGATAAAATGGCGGCGGCGGCCCGGAAATGCCCGATATTCGACATGCAGGAACCTATGAAAACCTCGTCGATCCTCTCGCCCGCCCGCTCCGAAAGCAAGGCAATCGAATCCGGATTGTTGGGGCAGGCAATAATTGGTTCCTGGATATTGTCCAAATCCACCTCGAGCCGGGCGGCGAAGGCGGCATTCCCGTCCCGACGGAGGAGTTCCGGTCGGGCCAGCCATTCCCGGATGGCGGCCAGGCGGCGCGCCAGGGCGTCCCGGTCACCGTAACCGTCGGCAAGGAGGGATTCCACTAAGCTCGCGTTGCTCCTGAGGTAATCGGCCACCCTTTCCACCTCCAGAGTCACCGTGGCGGCGGCGGCGGAACGCTCAGCGGTGGCGCAAGTCAACTCAAACGCCTCTTCCACCGTCAGGCCGGGCAAGCCCTCCATTTCCAAGATCCTGCCGTTGAAGACATTGCCGCCCCCTTCGCCAGGTCTATCCAGCAAGCCGGTCCGGTTGGCCGCCAGGGGAATGGCGTTCACCACGTCGCGCAAGGTGATGCCGGCGGCCCGGGCGCCGCGGAAACTGACTAGCGCCGATTCCGGCATGACCAAGGGCATAAAACCCTGGGCCGCCGCCAAAGCGGTCAATCCCGAACCAGCGGCGAACGAAATGCCCAACGGAAAGCGGGTATGGGAATCGCCTCCCGTACCCACTCGATCCGGTACCAGCAGACGATTGAGCCATGAATGCACGATGCCGTCCCCGGGGCGCAGGGCCACGCCGCCCCGTTCCGTGAAAAAGCCGGGCAGGGCGGCATGGGTGAGCAGATCAGTCGTGGTCGGATAGGCGGCGGTGTGGCAAAACGACTGCATGACCAGATCGGCGGAAAATTTACGACAGGCGAGGCCGGTCAACTCGTCGCGGGTCATGGGGCCGGTGGTGTCCTGGCTGCCAACGGTCGACATGGCCGGTTCGCAACTTTCGCCCGGCAGGACGCCGGCCTTGCCGCAGGCGCGGCCCAGCAATTTTTGCGCCAAGGTATATCCCTGGCTGAGCGCGGGCGACGGTTGGGGCGGCTCGGCAAAAAGTACCGCGGGTTTTCGCCCCAGCGCGGCGGCGGCCCTGGCCGCCAGCTTTCGGCCGATGATCAGGTTGATCCTGCCGCCGGCCCGCCAGGAATCGGCCAGGGCCGGAGAGAACGGGAAAGAGGCGGCAAGCGAGCCGTCTTCCCGCCTTATGGCGCCTCTGCCGCTTCGCGGCCGCAATTCCAGGCTGATGCGGTCGCCAGTACTTAAGCTAGAGACATCGGCGATGATGGGCAGGCCGCCGGCATCCTCAAAACTGTCCCGGAAGATGGGGGCGATGCGCGAAGCGATGACCACGCCGCCCTGGCGGCGGTTGGGGATGTGGGGGATGTCCCGCCCCAGCAGCCAGACCAGCGAGTTGCCGGCGGATTTCCGGCTGGAGCCGGTGCCCAGGATGTCGGAAACGAAAACCGGTGAAAAACCGCTTGCCGCCGCCGCCAGCCGCAACCTCTCCATTTCCTCCCGCCCGCCGGGGAAACGGGAAATGCCCAGGTAAAGGGCGTGCAGAGGGATATCCGGACGGTTGGGCGCCTGTTTGGCTGGAGAAAGGTCATCGGTATTGACCTCGCCGTCCACCTTATAGACAACGAGGGGAAACTTTTCCGGAAGTACGGGGGCGCGGACAAACCATTCGCCCCCGGCCCAGGCTTCCAGCAACTTCCCCGCCTGGCCGTTGCCCCGTCGGTAAAGGCGGAGGATCTCGTCCACCGCGTCTCCGGCGAGAATACAGCCGGACAAGGCCTGGACGGCGGCCGGAGCCAATGCCGGATTGTCCAGGAGTGCAACCAGGGGAGGGATGTTGTAACCACCCCCCATGGCGCCAAGAAGCCCAATCGCGGTCTCGGGCGAAAGCCCAGGTACCCGCGCCCTTCCTTCCGCCGCATCGGCAAGAATCCCGCTTTTCACCTTGGCGGCTGGATCGACGCCGCCGGGTACCTGATCCGCCAGCAGCGTCAGCAAATCCTCGTCGCCATCGGGCGGACTGCTTTTCCCTTCCGCCAGCCAAACGCCGATTTGCTTAGTTTCCGCCGCCGTAAGTGGCACCGGCGGGATACCGAGCTTTTTCCGCTCCTCCCTAGCCCGGCGCCAAGCCGTCAGCATCAAAAATTGCTCGCCAGGCTGAGGCCCATTCCTTGCATAGGTTCAGGCATGGGTATCGGCATGCCTATGCGGGTCATTTCCTTCTTGACCTCGACGATTTCACGCCGCCATTTTAGCCTGCCCTCAAAGCCAATAACGTTTTTATACATCATTTCAGCCCGGCGCAGTTCGCGTTCCAGGGCTCGCATGCGATCAGTGTCGTCGCGACTGGACGCTTTTTGGTCTATTTTTTCGGCGGGAACATCGTCATCCTTCTGGGAGTAAATCTTTCCCTTGCGCCAAATTTGGCCATAATGCTTGCGGCAGTATCCCTTTGCGTGTACACGGTTGCCGCAACCCGGCACCGTGCATTTGCTCTCGTGAGACATTATCGGCATCCCCCCAAAAAGGCTGAAAACGGCGAATCAGGATGAAACATACCACAAAAAAGCCTTTTGTCAAGCAATTCCGCCGCCTCGCCTTCCAATGCCTTGGAAACATTGTGATAGGCGGCATGACATGGACTCTTGGGGCGGGATTAGGCCAAGCGTTCGCAACTGCCCGCTCGAATACTGGCAACCCCAGCGAGAGACGGTGGCCAACCCCCGGCGTTCCGCAAGCAAAGCCGCAACCGTCAAGGCAAGAATCCCTTGAAGCGAAAACACCTGCCGGACGGGCCGCGTGGGTTTGGAACGCGCCCAAAAGCGTCCCACAAAGAAATGGCGGATGCCGCCAGGCGAAGCGATCCCTGGCAATCGAGAGCGAAATGTCCACCGCCAAGTGAAATGATTCGTTAGGAAGGTTTATTTCGGAGATAAATGGTTTTAAAATTTTCCGTAGAAAAACTTGACAGGCAGGCATTGTTTGCATAATATTAGTTCGTATTCATATACTTGGTTCACAACCATGAACCGTCTTTCTTTTCGCGATTGCCGCCGGAGTCTGGCTCATGGCTGTCCGCGTCAATAAATCGGCTTCACGGGCGCTTGACATCTTGGCGCTTCTGGCGGCAAGGAAGCAATTCTTGACTCTGAAGGAAATTGGCAGCGCCTTGAACCTTCCCAAAAGCAGTACCTTCGAGATTGTATACACGATGGTGGAGCGAAAGTTTCTGGAAGAAACTGAAAACAAGCGTTTCAACCTGGGGCTCAAGGTCTTCGAAGTCGGAAACGCCTATATAGCGCAGTTGGATGTCGTCCGGATCGCCGCCCCGTATCTCGATGGGCTCGCGAAGCGGGTGGACGACACGATTTTTCTGGCGGTAGAGAATAATTCCCAAGTGGTCTATATCCACAAGATCCGGGGCGGATCGAACGTCGTCCAAACCTGTGAATTAGGTTCCCGCAATCATATGCATTGCACAGGATTGGGGAAAGCGCTGCTAGCCGGGTATCCCGACGCCAAGGTGGAGGGAATACTGGGCGAAACGCCCCTGTCCCGCCCGGCCATGAACACTATAACCAGCAAAGCCGCCTTGTTCAAGGATCTGAATGAAATACGCCGGCGCGGCTATGCCATTGATGATCGGGAGAATTGGGATGACTCGTATTGCATCGCGGCCCCCATATTCTCGGTCGGCCGCGAGCCGTTGGCGGCAATCAGCGTGGCGACCTTTTTCCACAAGGTGGACGAGAAGCTGCGCAGCTTGTTGATCCGTGAGGTTACCCGAACCGCTTTGGCGATTTCCCGGCGGATGGGATTTAGCGGCGACAGGCTTTATGGAGATTCGTCCCCGGGTGAGGCGCAACCCGATGGAAGCTGGACGGCGGATGTTCCGCCCGCGCCGGGGTAAATGGATCGTGAGGATGCCTGATTCCCCCGTTCAAGCAAAATTGCGCCGCAATTGGAGTGAACTCTATGAAAACAATTGATCATGGCGTCCAGTGGGTGGAAAAGGCGATCATCTGCCTCGCCTTTCTCATCATGGTGGTGTTGACCTTCGCCCAGGTCGTCGCCCGGTTTATCTTCATGGATCCAATTTCCTGGAGCGAGGAGGTGTCCCGCTTCCTGTTTGTGTGGATTACCATGCTCGGCGCCGCCCACGCCGTGGCGTTCGGCAAGCATTTTTGCGTCGATTTCCTGCGTACCCGCCTCTCGCCGGCCCTGCGGCGGAAAAGCGACTGGCTGATAGCGGCCTGCGTCGTGGCTTTTGCCGCGCTGATGCTTTATTACGGCGTGTTCGTGTCCTGGCGGAATCAATTCCAGATGTCCCCAGCCATAGACCTGCGCATGACCTATCCCTACTTAAGCATTCCCGTCGCCGGTCTGTTCACCATAGTCCATATAATCGCCGGCTTTTTCGCGGAGCGCGATTCATCGGGCGACATCGGGGCGCAAGGAGGGTATGCGGAATGATTTCCTTTATCTTGGCGTCGGTTTGCGCCCTATTGTTGATCGGGGTCCCGGTGGCGTTCGCCATTGGCCTGAGTTCGGCCGGAGCCATCTTCTTTTTCACCAGAACGCCATTGATTATCGTCATCCAGAAGATGTTTTCCCAACTTGACTCCTTCCCCCTGCTGGCAATCCCCTTCTTCATTCTCTCCGGCACCCTCATGGATCGGGGCGGCATATCCCGCAAGCTCATTGATTTCGCCATGGGCTTGATTGGCCACGTCCGCGGCGGCCTGCCCATGGTGTCGACGCTGGCCGGCATGTTTTTCGCCTCCATATCGGGTTCGGCCCAGGCTAGCACCGCCGCCATCGGCTCGGTTCTCATCCCCTCCATGAAGGAAAAAGGATATGACGGCGGCTTCTGCGCCGCCGTCATGGCCACCGCCGGCTCCATCGGGGTCATCATTCCGCCCAGCATCCCCATGGTCATCTTCGCGCTCACCGCCAACGTGTCCATCGGCCGCCTTTTCTTGGGCGGCTACATTCCCGGCGTCCTCATCGGCCTGGCGCTGATCGGCTTGTCCTACCTGTTCGCCATCCGCCACAACTTTCCCACCGAACGCCGGGCCACCATATCCGAGATATGGCAATCCTTCAAGCAGTCCTTCTGGGCCTTCGGCATGGCCGTCATCATCATGGGCGGCATTCTCCTGGGCATATTCACCGCCACCGAGGCATCGGTGGTGGCGGTCGTCTACGCCTTCGTCGTCGGCATGTTCATCTACCGGAACCTGAAATTTCGGGACATCCCCGAGGCGCTAGTCACCAGCGGCATCATCACCGGCATCTGCATGTTCTGCGTGGCGACCACGGCCATCCTGGGCTGGCTGATCACCCGCGAGCAACTCCCCGAGAAGGTCGCCGCCGCCATGCTGGAAATCACCGCCCATCCAGCCTACATTCTTTTGATGATCAACATCATCTACCTGTTCGCCGGCACCATCCTCGACACCACCCCCGCCATCCTCCTATTGGTCCCCATATTCCTGCCGCTAGTCACCAAATTGGGCGTGGATCCGATCCTTTTCGGGGTCATGACCGTGATCAATCTGGCCATCGGCATGTGTACGCCTCCGGTGGGGGTGACCCTGTTCGTGGCCTGCAGCCTCGCCAACGAGCCAATCAGCAGAGTAATCAAGATTCTGCTTCCCTACATAGCGGTGATGGTGGCGGTGTTGATGCTGATTACCTATGTGCCGGTGGTGGTCATGACCATACCAAATTGGCTTATGCCAGAGTAATCCGCCGGCATTTTCCATCGTGGGGATTGTCGGCGTTCGTTTGGCAAGCGGGGAGGAGAACATCATGAAGCGCATCTTTTTGGGTTGTGTCGCGGCGGTGTTGCTAGCGGCCGCCGGCCAGGTTCCGGCGGCGGAATTCGAATTTCAATTCGGCGGCGGACTTTCCGAGGAGCACCCGCACACCATCGCCCACCGCTTTTTCGCCGGTCGGGTGGCCGAGCTAAGCGGCGGCCGGATTAAAATCGACGTTTTCCCCAGCAATCAACTGGGCGCCGAGCGGGAACGCACCGAAGCCCTCCAGATGGGGACTCTGGACTTCACCAAGGTCATGACCTCGGTCCTGGCCAACTTCATGCCGGAAATGAACGTGTTCAGCCTGCCCTACCTATACAAGGGCAACGATCATTTCCGGGCGGTCATCAAGAGCGACGTCTGCCGGAAAATGATGCGGGACTTGGAGAAGGTCGGCATCAAGGGCATCGCCTGGTACTTTGCGGGCAACCGCTGCATCTATAACTCCAAACGCCCAATCGCCTCGCCCGCCGACATGAAGGGCCTCAAAATCCGCGTTCCCGAGAATCCCGTCATGATCGACACCATCAACGCCATGGGCGGCACCGGCGTGCCGGTCAACCTGGCCGAAATTTACACTTCCATACGCACCGGGGTCGTCGATGGCGCCGAGAATTCGACCCTGTTCTACTATGAGCAAAAGCACAGCGAGGTGGCGAAATTTTATTCCTTCACCAACCATATGGTCGACACCAACATAGCCATCATGTCCCTGGAATCCTGGAACCGGCTGCCCAAGGATCTCCAGGACGCGGTCGACAAGGCCAGCCTCGAGACCGAGAACTTCCTGTTTGACAAATGGCTGGAAATAGAGGCGGAATTCAACAAGAAACTGGAAAACCAGGGCATCGCCTTCAATCAGACCGACGTCGACGCCTTCCGCGAAGCCTGCAAACCCGTTTGGGAGAAGCACGGTTCCCGGCTTCCGGCCGGTCTCATCGACTCCATACTCAATGTAAAATAGCCAAACCTGGCGGTCGGGCCTCCCGCCCCGCCCATGGCGGACGGGACGGGAGGTTCCCATCCCCGACGGAGCGAAACGGCGGCGGCGTAAAAGACGACATACCGCTTGGAGATGCGCATGAAGGTTTTTTTCATCAACGCGGACGAACCATGGCAGGAATTGGGCGGCGGCATGAGAAGAAAGATACTCCCCTGGGCCGATGACCTGATGGCGGTCTGCGTATCTTTCGACAAGGGGGCGGTGGGTACGCTCCACAGCCACGGCGCGCACACGCAAATCGGCTATATCGCCGCCGGCAGCTTCGAGGCGACGGTGAACGGCGAAAAGCGGACGCTCCGGGCGGGGGACGCCTATCTCGCCGTCAAGGACGCGCCCCATGGCGCCGTCGCCCTGGAAAACGGCAGCATGATATTGGACGTGTTCAATCCCAAACGGGACGATTTCCTGAAATAGCGTCCCGGACGGTTTTTCCGAAGCCGCCGCCCCATTCCAGGCGCGGAGGAGGCGTTGGATTTTTATTGCCCGCAGTTATAATGCTCCTGCCGGGGAATGTCCGCCGGCGGGATTTTTGTCGAATCGCGGGAGTTCATATGAGTTGGTATACGCGCATGGCAGCCGAGATCCTGGCGCCGCTGGTCGGGAAAGAACCCGGCGCCGTTTTGGAAACACTGGTGAAGCCGCCCAAGACCGAAATGGGGGATGTCGGCTTCCCCTGCTTTCATCTGGCCAGGGAACGGAAAAGCGCGCCTCCAAAAATCGCCCTCGATTTGGCGGGGAAAATAGCCTTGCCAGCCGACAGCGTCTTTAGCGCCGCCCAAGCCGCCGGCCCCTACGTCAATTTCTTTTTGCATCCCGTCCGCCTGGCGGAGGAAACCGCCGGCGCCGCCCTGGCCGCCCCCCGGGACTGGGGTTGCTCCCGGGACGGGGAAGGCAAGACCGTGGTCATCGAGTATTCCAGCCCCAATATCGCGAAACCGCTGGGGGTACACCATATCCGCAGCACCATGCTAGGCGCCGCCCTATCCCGCCTCTACCGCGCCCGAGGCTGGAAAGTGGTGGAGATGAATTACCTTGGCGACTGGGGCACCACCTTCGGCCAACTCATGGTCGCCTACAAGCAAAAGGAAAAGGAGACGCCGGATCAAGCCGTCGATGTGCATTCCCTCCTGCAACTCTATCTTCATTACCATGCCGGAGTCAAGGAGGACGAGAGCCTGGCGGACGAAGCCCGCGCCTGGTTCAAGCGCCTGGAGGACGGCGATGCGGAGGCGCTCCGGCTATGGAAAATATTCCGCGATGAAAGCGTCGAAAACCTCAACTGCCTCTACGAGCGAATGAACGTGCATTTCCCGGAAGAGGGCTACAAGGGCGAGGCGTTCTTCAACGACCGCCTGGACGACGTCATCGCCCGCCTCCGGGAGCAAGGGTTGTTGAAAGAATCGGAAGGGGCGCTGGTGGTGGATCTCGACGCCTTCGCCATGCCGCCGTGCCTGATCCTAAAAAGCGACGGCGCCAGCATCTACGCCACCCGCGATCTGGCCAGCGCCGAATACCGCCAGGCGGCCTACCGCTTCGACAAGTCGCTTTACATCGTCGCCAACCAGCAGGAATTGCATTTCCGCCAGGTGTTCAAAATCCTGGAACTTATGGGATGCGACTGGGCCGGGAAGTGCGAGCACGTCAAATTCGGGATGCTTTCCTTCGGGCCGGGGGTGTTCGGGGAAGCCGCCGCCACCGGCTCCACCCGCCGGGGCCGGGTGATATTTTTGGAGGAAGTCCTGGATCGGGCGGTGGAGAAGGCGAAAAACCTCATTGTCGAGAACGCCCGCTCGGAGGAAGTGCTGGCCAACGCGGATCGGCTGGCCGAGGAGGTGGGGGTGGGCGCGGTGATCTTTTCCGAATTCAGCCAACGCCGCCTGAAGGACGTGTCCTTCACCTGGGAAAAGGCGCTGAGCCTGCGCGGCGATTCCGGGCCGTATCTCCAATACACCCATGCCAGGCTATCCTCAATGCTGCGCCGCTACGACAAGGCCGTGACGGCGAAGCCGCGCTGGGAACTTCTCGACAGCCCGCCGGTGAAGGAGATTTTCCTCAAGCTCGCCGAATATTCCGACGTCCTGGCGGAGGCGGAGGCGGAAAACGAACCTAGCTTGATCGCCACCCACCTGCTTGAGCTCTCGGCCCAATTCAACCGGGTTTACACCGACAAGGAGAACCACCGCTTCATTTCCGACGACGAGCCGCGCACCGCCGCCCACCTGGCTATGGTTGAGGCGATCCGCCTTACCCTGGCCCATGGCCTGGGCATCCTGGGCCTGACTACGCCGGAGGCGATGTGAGCTCAGCGCTTCATTTGGAGGGCGGTCTGCAGCATCTCGTCCGAGGTCGTCACCACTCGGGAATTAAGCTGATAGCCCCGCTCAATGCTGATCAACCCGGTGAATTCCTCCGACAGGGCCACATTCGAGTTCTCCAAGTAGCCGGACGTCAGGAGGCCGGCGCCGATGGCCGGGATGCCGAAGGCGGCATCGGCGTCGCCTGCCACCCCCACCATGAGGGCGTCGGAAACGGCGCCGGGATAAAACAGGGTGCCCGACCTTCCCTCCAGCCCGCTGGGATTGGGAACCGTCCCCAAAGCCAGCATGGCCAAGATGTCCGACACATTGTTCGAGTAGTGGCCGAATATTTTCCCGTTCTGGTCGATGCTGATGTTGTCCAGCGTGCCGTCGACATAGCCGTCCTGGGCCGCGGCCTGAAGGAAGCCGGCGTAATTGATGTTGCTGATGCCGCTGAAGTCGTAGTCGATCCCCCCTTCGGGCTGGGTGGCCGAGACCAGTTCCCCGGACGTGTTGAACTGGAGCGTACCGGAGGCATTGTCCAACGACGAGCGCCAAGCCCATTCGCTTCCGGCGCCGTCGGCCGAAACCTTGCTGAAGAACAGGGTGTCCTCCCTGGCCTGGACCCGGCGCTCGGGCAAAACCACGCTATTGCCGGCCGCGTCGGTTCCTTCGATGAAGGCGGTATACTCGTCATAGACGGTGATGGTCCTGGCGATGCTGCCCTTGGGATTGCCGTTGACGTGCCATGCCTCCAGGGCATTGCCGCCGGGCGCATCCCGCTGAAGGTTGCTCAGACGGGAAACGTCAAGGGTCAGGCTATCAGTCAATTTAAAGCTGGTGGTGATGGATGCGCCATCAGGCGAGGTAGTGGTGATTTCCACCGTGGTTGAACCTGGCCGGATGAGGGAGGAGGCGGCTTGTCCGGCTCCCCGGCTTGGATTGAGGGAACCGGAGACGTAGAAACTGGCCGCGGGCAGGCTAGCGGCGCCTCCGGCGGCGGTTGGATATATGGTTACGGGAGAATCTCCGGGATTGGGCCAGCCAATCGTGGTCATGCTCCAGGCGAATTCGTTCAGGGAACCGTCCGGCGAGGCGGTTGGACCGAAGAAAACTATTTCCACCGGTATTTCCTGGACTATCCCCTGGCTGGAGACGTCGCCGCCGGTTTGATCGACGGCGGCGTAAATGCTGATTCGGACGCGGTTTTCGCCG
>JAISYD010000329.1 GCA_031270145.1 Planctomycetota bacterium | reverse complement strand
TTATGCCACTGGTAGAGATCGATGTAGTCGGTTTTCAGGCGGCGGAGGCTCTCCTCCAATTGCGACATGGCCTTTTCCCGGGTGTTGGCCATGGCCTTGCTGGCGATGACCAGCCGGTCCCGCGGCATCCCGGAAAAGGCGTGCCCCAGCTTCTCCTCGCTGTCGCCGTAGACGTGGGCCGTGTCGAAGAAGTTGACGCCGGCGTCGACAGCCCGGCGGAGCAAATCCGCCGCGTCCGCCAAGGTCAGGCGCTGGATGGGTATGCAACCCATGGCCAGCCGCGCGACCATGAGCCCGGTGCGCCCCAGCCTGACCCTCTCCAAGCTCAATTCGCCTCCCTCCCCTTGAAAGAAAAGCGCCGCTCGGGCGAAAGCACGAAGCCGGACAGGGCCAGCTTCATTCCATCCTCGAAGCCCAGGTCCAACCGGCGCACCGTGCGCCGGGGGACGATTATGGTGTTGCCGCCCATCTGGTAGCAGAAGGGGAGGATCACCACCACGTCGTCCTCCTCTCCCAGGTTGCCCTCGATTCCCTCGAGCGTGTCGCGGGTGACGTAGCCGAGGAGGCGGAGATCGGGCAGCAGGGTGACGATCACCATGTAGTTCCCGGCGCCCTGGCGCTTGTCGGGATTGAAGAAGTCGATAATCTCCTTGACGCTGGAATAGAGTTGCTTGATTACCGGGATGCGGGCGAGGAAGGCCTCGCTCCAGCCCATGAGGAGCCGCCCCAAATAGAATTCGAGGAACAACCCCACCATGATCAGGAATAGGATCATGACCAGCAGGCCGAGGCCGTAAAAATAATAGCCGGTGGCGTCGGCCCGCACCCCCAGCCAATTCCTGAGATAGCCGCCGAAGACGCCCTCGGCCTGCGCGGCGATCCACCAGGCTATGTAGAGGGTGATGGAGAGGGGCAGGGTGGCGAGGAGTCCGTTGATGAACCAGCGGGAGATTTTCTTCATGAGTCGCCTGTCGTCAGAGATCCGGGTCGAACCGGCGGAAACAACCGCCCCGCCCGCGCCGGGCGGGTCGCAAAAGCAGTTTTACGTTCCGGAGCCGTTTTCGTCAAGGGGCCGTCCGCGCTCGCCTAAAACACGAATCCCTCGGGGATGGCCGCGTCCTTCACCACGATGATGATCCCGTCGCGAACGTAGAACCGGCCCTCGGGATCGTCATAGGTTTGCGCCCCCTGGCGGTTCACCAACTGGACGTAATGGCCGATGGAGGCGTTTTTGTCCACAATGCAGCGCTTGAGGTAGGCCCCGCCGTTGATGCCGATTTGGGGTCCCGGATCGTCGCCGCGCTGGTAATAGTCGGCTCCCATGATCAGGCAATCCTCAATGACCGCCCCGTGGCGGATCCGGGTGCGCGAGCCGAGGATGGAGTCGCGGACCGTGGCGCCCTCCACGATGGAGCCGTCGCAGAGCAGGGCCGCCTCCACCGAGGCCCGGTTCATCTTGGCGCCCGGCAGAAACGGCGTGTTTGAATATATCGGCTGGGTGGGATCGAAGAGGTTGAATTTGGGCATGGGGCGGACCAGATCCATGTTGGCCTCGTAAAAGGCCTGGATGGTGCCGATGTCGGCCCAGTAGCCGTCGAAGCCGTAGGCCTGCATCCGGTGGGAGCCGATGGCCTGGGGGATGATCTCCTTGCCGAAATCCGTGCGGGTGACGTCGGCGGTCAACAAGTCGTTGAGAATGGCGGGATCGAAGATGTAGATGCCCATGCTGGCGAGGAAGGGGCGGCGCTCCGCCTCCTCCGGCGACAGCCCGAAAATGGAGGTGTCGGTCGCCATGTCGTCCAGTTCCTCCCGGGATTTCGGTTTTTCAACGAACTTGGTTATGCGTCCGGCGGAGTCGACCTTGAGGACGCCCAACTCCGGCGCCTCCGCGCGGGTCACCGGCATGACGGCGATGGAAATGTCGGCGTGGGAGCGGATGTGGGCGTCCCGGAACAGGCGGTAGTTCATGCGGTAGAGATGGTCGCCGGACAGGATCAGCACCAGGCCGACGTTGCCGCGCTTGTAGCCGAGATGCGGCAGGGTTTTGCGCACCGCGTCGGCCGTGCCCTGGAACCATTCGCTGCTGCTGGCGGTTTGTTCCGCCGCCAGCACCTGGACGAAGCCCCGGGAAAAATGGTCAAAGCGGTAGGAATTCGATATGTGGTTGTTCAGCGACGCCGACTGGTACATGGTGAGCACGAACATCTGGGTGATGCCGGAATTGATGCAGTTGGAGATGGGTATGTCGATAAGGCGGTACTTGCCGGCGATGGACACGGCCGGCTTGGCCCTTTCCTTGGTAAGCGGGAAAAGGCGCGTCCCCTTGCCGCCGCCAAGGATGACCGCAACCATGTTTTCCATGCCAGCAACCCTCCTGAAGAAAGGCTCCTCGCCCGGACGCCGGGAAAGCCGGGGCCGTTTACAATCGCCAATATCCGGGATTCACGTCGTCAACCCTCCCCCGCCCCCGCCTCCGCGCGGGCGCCGCCGCCAGACCGCCAAGGCCACTCCGGCCAGCATATAACCGTTGAATCCGGCGAACAACATGATCCGAGGCTCCAGCCAAGTCAGGGCCAGGATCAGCACCAGCGCCGCCAGGGTGGAAAACGACTTCTTTCCGCTCAGGCAACGGTTGGGAAGATGGGCGAAGGGTATGGTGCTGATCATGAGCAGGCCGGGAAGCAGCAGGAACGCGCCCAGGACATAGGCCTTGGCCTGGACCGCCGTCCCGCCGTTCCCCGCCAGCCCCGCCAGCCAGGCGGCGAAAGCCTCGACCGGGCCGTAGCCGCCGCCGGCCAGGAGCAACGCCGCCGCCACGCAGCCGGCCGCGGCCGGGCTGGGGAGGCCGGTGAAGGTGTTCTTGTCGGCGGTTCCGCACTGGATGTTGTAGCGGGCCAGGCGGAGTACGGCCGAGATGGAAAAGACGACGCCGAAAATGCCGACCGGCCCCAGCCACGGGGTCGGGGGCGGCATGGCGGAAATCCAGACGGCGTTCACCAGCATCGGCGGCGCCAGCCCGAAGGTGGTGACGTCGGCCAGAGAGTCGAGTTCGGTGCCGAAGGCGCTGGCCGCGCCCATATGCCTCGCCAGCTTGCCGTCCAGGGCGTCGAAAAGCATGCCGACGAAGATCAGCACGCAGGCCCAGGACAACATGCTGGAGAACCGGCCGCGCGACAGCAGGTGGATGTCGCGGCGGGTCAGCGAGATCATGTCCACCGCCACGGCGGCGGCCGCCACCTCGGCCTCCCGGGCCTCGGCGGCCGCCGGATCGATCCGAGCCGCCGCGTGGACGGCGTTCAGGCAAATGACGATGGAAACAAAGCCGCAGGCGAAATTGCCTATGGTCAGGAGCGAAGGGAGTATCTGCACCCTCCGGAATGGCCGGCGGGCCTGGCTTTCGACTTTCATGGCGTGTTTCCCCCGGCAGTCCCGCCAGTCCGCGCCACCGCCGTCTCCCCCGCCCGCACCGTGTCGCCGATTTTGACCAGCCATTCAATCCCGACCTCGCCGGAGACGAACAAAGTGGTGCGCGAGCCGAACTTGATCATGCCGTAGCGCTCCCCTCTGGCCAGCCGCCGGTTGATTCCGATCGGACAGACGATGTTCCTGGCGATGGCGCCGGTCGATTGCCGGATCAGCATTTTGCCGGGCAGGCCCGGCTCGTCGACCAGCAACCCGAGGTCCTGGTTCTGGTTTTTGGCCAGCGCCTCCTCGCGTCTGGCGTCGAAAAAGGCGCCGGGCCGGAACTTGAGGAATTTCACGACCCCCGCCGCCGGAGCCCGGTTGAGGTGGACGTCGAAAACGGAGAGGAATATGGACAAGCGCCTGGCCCGGCCGCCGATGAACTCCGGCTCGTACCATTCGTCCAAGTGGGTCACGACGCCGTCGGCCGGGCTTACGATGCAGCCAGGCGCGTCCGGGATCGTCCGTTCCGGATCCCGGAAAAACCACAGGAGCCAGCCAAAGAGCGGGACCAGGACGGCCAGGGGCGACAGGAACCAGGCCGAGCCATAATGCCGGCACAAGAGAAGCGAGACCGAGGCGAGGACGGCGAACGCCGCGATCCCCAGCGCGATTTCCCTTGATCCGTACCGCGTCAGCCGCATAACCGGTTCCGGCCGGGAAACCGGCCGCCTCCAGAAAAATCAGGTATAAGATTCATTCACCGCCCTGAAGTAGCCTTCCGCCAAATCCAAACAATTGCTTTCTTCGTTCTGTATCGCCTTGGCCAACTTTTCCGCCGCCTCGCCGATGTTGGGAAAGCCGTACATGGCGCCGGTTCCGCGCACATGGTTGGCCGTGACCGACACCGGCCGCCAGTCTCCCCGCCTGGCGCACAGCCGCAAGGCGTCAAGCTCGCCCCGGCGGCGGGCCAGGTAGGCGGAGCGCATTTCCGGCGGCGGATTGAAGGCTGGCGGATCCAACTTCGCCGGGCCGTTTTCGCGGGTTTCCCCAATCTTTTCCATAGCGTACGCGCCCTCCCCGGATAGAGCCGGCGCGCGTCCGGCCCAGGAGCGGTACAAATATAGCGTACATATTATAAGGGACAGCCTCTTTTATGCAACCGGCAAATCGCCGGATCCTTAAAAAGCGATTTTCACTGCAACCGCCGGAACCGGCAATCCGATATAAGGGAAGCCATAAAAACGGAGAGAGCCATGCGAAACCAGGCGAGCAATCCTTCCCAACGCGGGGCGGCGCCGGAAGCGGAGGGATGGACGGGCGGCCTGGTTTCATGGGCGGCGCCGATCATCGTTCCCGTACTCCTTTTCCTTCTCTACCGCCTGATTCTTTCGGACATCGGCGCCGAAATAATCGGTTAGAGGTTTCCCCGCATGGGCTGGCGAAGGGATGCGCGGCTTGGTCTTTATCTTGGCGGCCTGGCGCTTTGCTGGCTGCTAACCCTGGAGTTTCGGCGGTCGCTGCCTCCGTTGCTTCAGGCCAGGGAAATCTCCGCCGGCTCCGCAAAGGCGGAGCGGCTGGCCTCGCTGACGCACGCCATTGAAACCATCCGGGGGCGGGATGGCGGCTGGCCCCTTCCGCGCCTGGGGCTTGCCGGGGCCGAAGCGCTTGCGGCCGGACCGCGCCGCCGTTTGCCGGCCGGCCAGAGCCGGCCGGCAAACATTTCCGGAGAAACCCGGACGCCGGAATTGCGGCGGCGGGAGGCGCGGGAGCCTTGGCGGCAGCCGCCCGCCAATGTTTCCGGCCGCGAAGCCGGATTTGCGTCGGGGTTTGCCGGAGTCCGGAGCGCCTCGGCGGATGCAACCGGGGAATACCGGCGGAAGTGGCGGGAGGCGCTTGGCCGGCTGGCCGCCCTGACCAATGACTATGCCGGCAATTTGGCGGCGGTCCGCCGCGCCTTCCGGCGCGGCGGGATGAATTTCACCGATCGCTTTCTTCCCGGCGACGGGCCGGGCGGAAGCGAAGGCGATCCCCTGGAAGCGGCCGAGCTGGCGACGGAGAATTTGGAACAGCGCCTGGCTTCCCATCCGGACGATCCCGCCCGGGACGATGCGCCGCCCCGGGCCTTGTTCAACCAGTATCGTCTCGCCTCCGTGCGCTTGGCCGCCTTCAGCCTGGACGCCATGTGGCGGGAAAACGTTTTGCATCCATGGAGCCTCCATCCCGGCGATCCCCTGGAGCGTTGGAGGCGTTTGACCGAACCCGGCGGACTGCTGGACAACTATCTCAAATCGGCTTCGGGCTTGTGGCGGCTGGATGACGGCCGCCTGACGAACGCCGAATGGGACGGCATATCCTTCATGTTCAACCGGAAATTCCTGAATTTCGTCGATTGGTGCGTCGGGGAGAAGCATTTCCGCCGGGACGAACCCCTTTCCATCGCCATCGGCGTCACCCGCGTCGACGTGGATTCCGGAGCCCGGGAAAGGCCCACGCAACTGGAATTGGTCTGGCGCACGGCCGCGGGCGATCGCTCCCTGGTTTACCGCAATTATCCGGCGGAGGCGCTTTGGGAATGGAAACCGGGAGCCAGCGCCAAAATACGCCTCGGCCTCAGCCTGCCGGCGGTTTCCCTGGAGAAGGATTATTCCGGCGAGGCCGCCGTTTCCGGATTGCTTCGCGCCGCGGCCGGCGGAAAGGTGGTTTTGCGCGCGGACGACTTCCCGGAGAAAAGCGGGGTTTTGCGCCGGCTCGGGATTAGTGGAATCGCCATCCATTCCCGGCTCCGCGAACCGGAAAGGCTGCTGAAATGGCTGGATATCGGAGCCAGGCGGCTGCCGCAAAGCGTCATCGAGCTGGATCGGGAAATGGATTGGCGGCCCAATCGGCCGGAGCCGGATTTCGCGGAACGACAAAGGTCAATCGCGGCCTCTTTTTCCGCCCATCCTGAAAGTTTTTTCGGGGGAGGGGGAGAGTAAAATAACGTGAAGCGACTATTGGCGAAACCGGCGGCCTGGTTTGTACTTTGGCTGATTCTGGCCCTGGGTCCAGCCGTCTATGTCCTGTTTGCCGAGGATGGCGGAGCCGCCCTGGGGCGCACTTTGTTCAAGCTGGCGGTACGCTGGTTCAATCCCGGCCCATATTAACGCTTCCCTAAAATTCGCGGACGGATTTGCCGAATTACATTTCCAAACGCCGTTTTTCCTCTATAATACGCTTGGATGGCTTGGCGGATTGGCCGCGCGCGGAAATTGGGCGGGCAGGAGGACGGCATGCGCAGCAGAATAGACATCAAGACTCGCCTGGCGGCGCACATCGCGGCTTTGATCCTCTTGGGGATCATATTGGTTTATGCCGAGCCGACGCCTCCCCGAATTGGCGCGCCAGCCGATCCAGCGGCAGGGAAACCGTACCGGCCGCCGGAAACGCCGGTCGTGACGGCGGAGATTCCCAAGCCGCCGGAAGCGCCGGCCGCGCCAA
>JAISYD010000270.1 GCA_031270145.1 Planctomycetota bacterium | reverse complement strand
TGGCCATCTGCTCCTCCGGGGTTCCGCCGGCCGCCACGCCCTCGGCCGCCCGGAGCGAAAGGCCAATTTTCCGCTCCGCCAAGTCGACATTGATGATCATGACGGTGACGGAATCGCCGACTTTCACCACCTCCTCGGGCTTTTCAATTTTGCGGTCGGCCATCTCGGAAATATGCAGCAGCCCTTCCAAGTCGGACTCGATTTCGACAAAAGCGCCGAAATTGGTAAGCTTGGTCACCGTCCCCTTGACAATATCCGACGGGTGGTATTTTTCCGGGATGCGGGCGGCCCAGGGGTCGTCCTCAAGTTGCTTGATGCCAAGGGTTACGCGCTTGCGCTCCTGATCCACCGCCAGGACCACGGCGCGGACGGAGTCGCCCTTTTTAAGCAGGGCCGTGGGATGGGCGAACTTCTTGGTCCAGCTCATATCGTTCAAATGGAGCAGGCCGTCGATGCCCTCCTCCAGCTCGATAAAGGCGCCGTAATTGGTCATGTTCCTGACCTTGCCCTCGATAATGGTGCCGATGGGGTACTTGGCCTCCACCTGGGTCCAGGGGTTCTCCTCCGTCTGCTTCATGCCGAGCGACAATTCGTGCTTGTCCTTGTTGATGTCCAGGATCACCACCTCGACATTGTCCCCGACATTCACCAATTCCGACGGGTGGCTGACCTGGCGGGTCCAGCTCATCTCGCTGATGTGGACCAAGCCCTCGATGCCGTCCGCCAGCTTGACGAAGCAACCGTAAGGCATGATGTTGACCACCGGCCCGGTGTGGCGGCTGCCGATGGGGAAACGCTCGGAAATGTTTTCCCACGGCGATTCCTTGGCTTGCTTAAGACCCAGGGATATGCGCTCGCGCTGCAAATCGAAGTCCAGCACCTTGACCTCGATTTGCTGATCCAGCTTGACCACCTCGGTGGGGTGGGAAACCCGGCCCCAACTCATATCGGTAATGTGCAGCAAACCGTCGATGCCGCCAAGATCCACGAAGGCCCCGAAATCCGTGATGTTCTTGACCACGCCCCGCCGGAGCTCGCCCTGGACCAGCGACTTCAGTACATCGGCCTTGCGACGTTCCCGATCCTCCTCCAGCATCTTGCGGCGGGAAAGCACGATGTTGCGGCGGTCGCGATCAATCTTGATGATCTTGCACTCCAACTCGCGGCCAATGTATTCGCTGACGTCGGCGGAACGGCGGATGTCGACCTGGGAGGCGGGCAGGAACACGGGGACGCCGATGTCCACCAGGAGCCCGCCCTTGATCTTGCGCAGCGCCCTGCCCTTGACGATGTCGCCGATGTCGTGGCGCTCCATGATGCGTTCCCAGTTGCGTATGCGATCCGCCTTGCGCTTCGAGAGGACGATTTCGCCGTTCTCCTCGTCGATTTCCTCCAGCAAAACCTCGATTTCGTCCCCGACCTCCGGTATTCCGCCCTGGCCGAACTCAAGGATCGGCACAATGCCCTCCGCCTTGTAGTTGATGTCGACCACCACATCCTCGCGCGTCACCCTGGTCACCCTGCCCTTGACAATGGAGCCGGGCTCGAGGCTGCGGACGGCGAAGCCCTCGTCCAACTGGGTCATTCCGTCCATGGCGTCGAAAAGTTCCTTCCGAAGATCATCATCGGAAATGACGCTGTTCACCAATGCATATCTACCTGGCCTGACCATAAATTCATTTCTCCAAGCGCCGCCGACCCCCAAGGCCGCCGGACGCACCGTAAAAAAGACCGGTTCGCGGTACGGATTGCCCCGTTCCGGAACGGCCGCGCCAAAAAATATCGTCCCTTTCCCTTTTGGGACGATCCCAATCCCGATTATAGCGAAAACCCGTTGCCCGGGTAACAGAAATTTTCCGGCGCCCGCCCGCTTTCCCGGCCAGGCCCGGAACCTGGCCAATCGCCCGCGAAAACCCGCGGTTCACCCCGCGCGCGCCGTTCCGGCGTCAACCAGCTTGGCGCCATGGCGCTTAACCAGATCCAGCCATTCCGGATCGGCGGCCAGGCGCTCCGCCATTTCCCCGGCCAGCCCAAAAAACCACAGGCAGGAGCCGCTGCCGCTTAGCCATGGGCCGTGCTCCAATTCCCGCGCCAAACGTTCCCTCAGGGCCAGGAGGCCGGGCTTGGCCCCGCAGACGCTGGCGTCAAAACGGTTGAAAACCGCCGCCGCCGCCGCTCCGGCATCGCCGTTCGCCAAGGCCCGGACAAAATCCTCCGAACGTCTGGCCCGGCCGGGTTCCGGCAACCTGACGTCCCGAAAGGCGGCGGCGGTGCTGGAATGGATGTTGGAAAGGAGAAGGCAGATGCGCAGACCGGCTGGTAGGGCCAAGCCGGCGAGAGGGGTGATGAGCTCCCCCCTGCCCCGGCAAAGGCAGAGTCCGCCCCGGAAAAAGAACGGCACATCGGAGCCAAGACGCCCGCCCAGGCTTTCCAACCCGGCCCGGGAAAGCCCCGTCCGCCACAGCCGGTTCGCCAGCCGCAGGGCGGCGGCGGCATTTGAACTGCCGCCGCCCAGCCCGGATCCCGGCGGAATGGCCTTTTCCAGGCTGAATCTCAGGCCGGGCGTGGAGGCGCCGCCAACTTCGCGACGCAAAAGCCGCGCCGCCCGAATAACCATGTTCTCGTCGCCGACCGGCACCCCGGGATAATCGCAGATCAATGAAAAACGTCCCGGCTCGTCCAATTCGGCGCGCAGGCGATCCGCCAGGCCGATTTCCAGGAAAACCGAGTCAAGGTCGTGAAAACCGTCCGGACGCCTGCCGGCGACCTCCAGGAAAAGGTTGATCTTGGCCGGCGAGGCGGTTTCGGCGAAAGAGGCGGCGGACATCAGCCGTCCTCGCCCAGGTAGGTGTTTTTCACCTTGGGGTTGTCGAGAAGATCGGCGCTCGCCCCTTCCAGCACCAGGCGGCCGACCTCAAGAACATAGGCCCGGTCGGCCAGTTTGAGGGCGGCGCGGGCGTTTTGCTCCACCAGGATTATGGTCACGCCGGCCTCGTTTATCGACTTGATGGTTTTGAATATCGACTTCACCAGAAGCGGGGCCAGGCCAAGGCTCGGCTCGTCCAGGAGAAGCAGGCGGGGATCCGCCATGAGGGCGCGGCCGATGGCGAGCATTTGCTGCTCGCCGCCGGAGAGGGTACCGGCCATCTGGCCGCTGCGCTCAGCCAGACGGGGGAAAAGCTCGTAGACCCAAGCCATCCTCCTGGCCGAGGCGGCGCGATCCAGATTGGTGAAGGCGCCCAGATCCAGGTTTTCCTCCACCGTGAGCGGCCCGAACACCCGCCGCCCCTCCGGCGCCTGGGTGATGCCCAGGCGGACCACCTCATGGCTTTTCATGCTGTCCAGACGCCGGCCCTCGAAATGCACCGAGCCGGAGCGGGGACGCGCCAAGCCGCTGATGGCCATCAGGGTGGTGCTCTTGCCCGCCCCGTTGGCGCCAAGGATGGTGACGATTTCGCCCTCGCGCACGCTCAGGCTCAAATTGTGCAGGGCCATCACCGGACCATAGGCCACTTGGAGGTTGTGCAGTTCCAGCATGTCAGTCGTCCGCCCCAAGATAAGCCTCGATCACCCTGGGATCGCGCCGGATGTCCTCCGGCGTGCCCTGGGCGATCAAGGCGCCGTTTTCCATGACGATCAACCGGTTGCACACCCGCATGACGAAATTGATGTCGTGCTCGATTAGCATCACCGTGATGTCGCGGGCCTGGATGGCGGCGATGAGCCCGCGCAACTCCAGGGTTTCCTGCTCGTTCATGCCGCCGGCCGGCTCGTCTAGGATTATCATCCGGGGCTCGGTGGCGATGGCGCGGGCGATTTCCAGCCGGCGCTGATCGCCATAGGCCAGTCCGCCGGCGGTCTGGCGCCACATGCCGGCGAGGCCGACGAATTCCAGCTCCTCCATGGCCTTGGCCAGGGAGGAGCGCTCTTCCCGCCTTTGCGACGGCAGCCGAAGGAACGACGAGATCACCCCGGCGAACATCCGGCAGTGGCAGCCGGAAAGGACGTTTTCCAGGACCGACATGCCGGGGAAGAGGCGAATGGTCTGGAAGGTGCGGGCCAGGCCGAGTTTCACGATTTGGTGTGGCCGCAGGCGGTCGATGTCGCGCCCGCCGAAGAAGATATTGCCGTTGTCGGCCGGAATCGTCCCGGTCACCAGGTTGAAGACGGTGGTCTTGCCGGCTCCGTTTGGACCGATCAAGCCGACGATCTCGCCCCGCTCGACATCGAAGGAGACGCCAGCCACCGCCGCCAAGCCGCCAAACGACTTGACCAGGTTCTTGAGCGAAAGGACGATCATGGGAATTTTTCCGCCCAGCCGGGCGGAAGGAGGTAATTCCGCCTTTTGGCCGGCAGCAGCCCCTGAGGCCGGAAGATCATCATGGCCACCAGGGCGGCGCCGAAAAAGAGCATGCGGGCGTCCTGAAGACCCCGGAACAGTTCCGGGAGGCCAATGATCAGGAAGGCGCCCAGGAGCACGCCCAACTGGTTGCCGCTGCCGCCCAGGATGACGATCATGAAAAGGACCACCGATTCCCAATAGCTGAACGAGCCGGGCGAGATGGTACGCATCTGGCTGGCGTAGATCACCCCGGTGAAGCCGGCCCAGACCGCGCCGATGGCGAAGGCGGCCAGCTTGTAGCGGACGGTATTAACCCCCATGCCCTCGGCCGCCACCACGTCCTCCCGGATATAGTTGAGGGCGCGGCCGAAACGGGAATTTTCCAGCCAATGGAAAAGCAGCAACGTCAGGACGACGGAGCACCATATCAACAGGAAAAAATGCTCCGGGCGGGCGATCCGGAAGCCGAAAACGACCGGCCGGGCAATGCCGACGATGCCGTTGGGGCCGCCGGTAAGGCCGAAAACGTCGTTAACCAGGGCGATGCGGACAATCTCGACGATGCCGATGGTGACCATCAGAAGGTAATCGCCCCGGAGATGGATGATCGGCGCCGCCACCAGCAGGGCGAACAAGCCGGCCGCGGCTCCGGCCACCGGCAGGGCGGCGAGAACGGGCCAGCCGCATTGGGTGTTCAAAACCGCGGCGGCATACGAGCCGATGGCGAAGAAAGCGGCGTGCCCCATGTGGAACATGCCGGCATGGCCGAGGATGACGTTGAGGGACAGGGCCAATATGGCGTACATGCCGACGTTGTTGAGGACGTTGATCCAATAGGCGCCGACCCCGAGCCAGGGAACGGCGAAAAACAGGCAAACCAGGATGGCTCGCGCGGCGATATTCAGCAAGTTCCCGATGTCCTCCGGCCCGGCGTCAAAGTTTTTCGGCCACCCGCTCCCGCAGGATCCCGGTGGGCCGCGCCGCCAGGATGACTATCAACGCGAGGAAAGTGATGGCGTCCCGCCAGGCGAGGGAGACATAGGCCCCGCCGAAAGCCTCGACCAGGCCGAGGAGCAGGCCGCCAACCATGGCGCCGGGGATGTTGCCGATGCCCCCGATGATGGCGGCGGTAAAGGCCTTGAGGCCGTAGATCTGCCCCATGTTGAAGTTGATCTGGCCGTAATAGACGCCGACCATCACTCCGGCCAGCCCGCCGAGGGCCGGCCCAATCATGAAGACGATGGAGATGACGCGGCGGACGTCGATGCCCATCAATTTGGCCGCGCCCTGGTCGATGGCGGAGGCGCGGATAGCCGCGCCCATGCGGGTGCGGTGGATGAAGAAATAGAGGGCCAACATGATGCCGACGCTTGCGGCAAGCACCGCCAGCCGGAGGAAGGGGATGTGCTGGCCGGCGAATTCGATGGCAAAGCCGGGGATGAGATCGGCCGGATAGGCGCGGTAGCGCCCGCCCCAAACCAACATGACGGCGTTTTGGAAAAAGATGCTGGCCCCCAGGGCCGACACCACCGCCGACAGCCGGCCGGAATGGCGGAGCGGACGGTAGGCCGTCCGCTCCAGGAGATAGCCGGCCAGGGCCGACAATCCCATGACCATGACCACGGCGATCAGCGCCGCCGGAACCGATCCGACCCGGCCCGACAAGCCTAAGGACACCAGCAACGTGAAACCAAGGTAGGCGCCAAGGGTAAAAAGCTCGCCGTGGGCGAAATTGATTAGCTTCAACACCCCGTAAACCATGGTGTAGCCCAGGGCGATGAGGGCGTAGATGCCGCCAACCGCCAAGCCGTTCGTCATTTGCTGGATGAAGATTTCCATGCCCGCCGGATCCCTGGCTATTTCAGGATGAAGTCGCCCTTGGCGTCAACTTGGTAGAGGCGGTAAACGTCGCCGACGCGGTCGCCCTTGGCGTCGAACGAGATGGAGCCGGTGAAGCCCTGGAAATTCTTTAATTTACCGTGGAAATAGGCGGCAATGCCGTGGGCGCTGGGGTAATCAAGGTTGCCGATGGCCTCGACCAGCGCCAGGAAGGCGTCCCCGGCCATTATCGACCAGACGGAAGAGGGGACGGCGTTGTGCCTGGCCTGGTATTTGGCCATGAAATCCTTGGCGCCGGCGCCGATCAGATCCAAGGGGCCGGGAGGGCTGACGAAATAGTAGCCGGCGGCCGAATCGCCGGCGATTTCAATCAGGGCGCTGTTGTTGGTGGCGTCGCCGCCAATCATGGGGACGTCCCATTTCATGTCCTTCTTCTGGCGCAACAACATGCCGGCCTCGGGATAATAGCCGGTGAAAACGATGATGTCGGGATTCCTGGTCTTCATGGCCACCAGGGTGGTGGTGAAATCGCGGTCGCCCGGGGTGATGGCGTCGAAAAAGACCGGTTCCAGGCCGGACTTGCGCAGCAGCGCCGTCGTCTCGTCGGCCAGACCCTTGGCGTAGGAACTATTGTCGTGCAGGACGGCGATTTTTTTGCAGCCCATGCCGATCACGGTTTGCGCCAGGACCAGGCCCTGCTCGTCGTCGCGGGGACAGATGCGGAAGAAAAGCTTCAATCCCTTTTCGGACAGACGGATGGCGGTGGAGCCGGTGGCGATTTGCAGGACTTCCCCGTCGTCATAGATGCCCTGCGACGCCTCGGTGATGGACGAGCCGTAGGTGCCGATGACCGCAATCACCCCGGAGTCCACCAGGCGCTGAGCCGCCAGGGCGGCGGTGCGCGGATCGCCGCCGTCGTCGCCCTCCTCGATTTGGATTTTGCGGCCCTTTACGCCGCCGGCGGCATTGACGTTTTCCGCCAGGATATTCACCACATTCACCATGTCCTGGCCCTCGGCGGCCCAGGCGCCGGTCACCGGCGCCATGACCCCGATAACCACGGGATCGGCGGCCGGCGCGCAAACAGCGAGAAATAAAGCAAGAACGACAAAAACCGCCATGATTCTACGCATCGCCAAATCTCCTTTGCGATCAAATAACCGCCAAAAAATCGAACCCCCGGCCCCAACCGGCCGCACCGCCCGCCAACCACGCCTAAATCAAAGCGGCAAAAGAAATCATAGTCGCCCGCGCCTTGGCGTCAAGGAAACGGCCGTCGGAACAACGGGCTCACGCTTCAACCTCGCCGGCCGATCCGCCGTCCGTTCCGGGCGCCGCGGATATAGCCTGTTCCAAATCGACCCCGACGCCGGTCGACCCATCGTCCGCTTCGGGCGCCATGAATATCGCCTGTTCCAAATCAACCCCGACGCAGATGAAACCCGACAACGGCTTGCCGGACAGTTCCAACTTTTTCGCTTTCTTGTTCAACTTCAACTCATTCCGGAAAACGCGGACGTAGCTGTCCTCGTCCTGGCAACGGGAACAGGCGTAGCCCTTAATCTCCAGCCAGGAATCCGGCTCCTCGGCACCGGCCCGCCGCCGGATCAAACCCGGGAATGGGGACGCATTGCCGGCTTCCAGATCGGCGGCGAGTCCGCCCATGTCGTCCGGCTCGACAAAAAAGGCGACATCGCCGGTCTCGCCCAGCCAATGGAAACATTTGCCGCACAGAAAATGGTTTTCCACAAACCGCCGACAGATTATGGGGGGATACAGAACCAGAAATAAAAATTCCCCCGTCCACACCGCGTAATAAAGGATGGGCGGGCCGGAGGAAAGCGAATTCCGGCCGGCCCGGCCCAGCGTCCAGAGAGGGTTCGCGGCAAGATAGGAGAGTATGTCCCACAAATAGGCCGGGCTGGAAAAAGCGGTGTAAAAATCCCAGTCATAGCCGGAGGCGGTCCAAAGATAGGAGGCCCAGGCAAACCAAAGCGCCGCCAATCCGGAAACGCCGCCCACCGACATGGCGGCGAAACGGCCGTCAATCCGCAATCTTTTCAGCATGGCGGCGGCGACGGTTCCAATGACATGGCCCATGCCGGCCGCCAGGTGAAGGTTCAGATAGACCTGGGGGTAATAATAGTCCAGCGGACCGTAAATCCAGGACAGGGCAAAAGCGACGACGATTCCGCCG
>JAISYD010000222.1 GCA_031270145.1 Planctomycetota bacterium | reverse complement strand
CCAGCTTGCCGGCGTCGAAGCGCTCGGCCACCGGCATCAGGAAAATCACGGCCGGGAACACGTCCCGCCGGGCCGCCGCCAGGATCTGCCGCAAATCGGCCGGCGCTCCCGCCGGATCCGCCCCCGGGGCGGCGGCGAGCAACAGGGCGGCAAGGACCAAAACAATCCTTCGCATTGGTACTCCAGGGCTAGGGAAGCTCAATTCACCGGGCAGCGCAGCGGCTGGCCCCTGAAGAAGCGCAACGCCTCCTCGGCCATCTTGGCGGCCAGATCGTCCACCGAGGTCACCGAATAATAGGCTATGTGGGGCGTGCAGATGAAATTGTCCAGGCGGAGCAGCGGCGAGTCGGCGGGGATCGGCTCCCGGAGGGCGACGTCCGCCGCCGCCCCGGCGATGACGCCGTCCGCCAGGGCTTGGGCCAGCGCCGGCTCGTTGACGATGCCGCCCCGGGCGACATTCACGATGAAAGCGGTTTTTTTCATTTTCGCCAGCTCGGCGGCGCCGATGAGGTCGAGGTTGCCGTCCTGGGGGCAGTGGATGGAGATGAAATCGGACTGGCGGAGGACTTCGTCCAAGCCGACCATGGCGACGAAGTCGGGGGCGCCGCCCCTGGCCCGGACGATCTCGTCGAAGGCGATGATCCGCATCCCGAAGGATCTGGCCCGGACGGCGAAGGCGGAGCCGATGCGCCCCATGCCGATCACCCCCGCGGTGCAGGCGGACAGGCGGAAGATGGGGACGGCGTCCCGGAAGCTCCAGCCGCCTTCCCGCACCTTGCGGTTCAGCGGAATGATTTTCCGGCCCAGCGCCAGGAGCAGGGCCATGGCATGATCCGCCACTTCGTCGGTGCTGCCGTCCGGGACGTTGCAGACCTTGACCCCATGCCGGCTGGCGGCGGCGAGATCGATGTGATTGACCCCGACCCCGTGGCGCACCACCGCCCGCAGGCCGGTCAGGCCGGCGAAGACCGCCGCGTCCAGCGGCGCGTACTGGTTCAGGATGATTTCCACGCCTTGGCATTCGCGGATCACGTCCGCCGCCGTCCGGCAGGCCAGCAATCGGTATTCCACCCCGTTTTCGCGGAATATCCGATCCAGGGCCGAGATGTCCTGGTCGCAATCGGTGAAAAGCGTCTTGAAGCCCGCCATGGCCGCCTCCTCGTTCGAGAAAAGGAATGTCCCAATTCACCCGCCTCCGTGTAGCTTATCCGGATTCCGGCGGCGGCGCAAGCGGCGAACCCGGTTTCCAGGGTTATTCGCTTATTGAAGCCGATTCGGTTGAAGTTGATGTTTTCCCAAGAGCCCGCGCCATGCCACGCTCATAATGTTTTCAAGGCGTTGACGCCGCCTAAAGCGCCGGCGACGCCCGAGGACGTGAGCGGCGGGGTGTGCGGCCGGGGTTGCGCGGTTTTAGGCGGACGGCGCGGCCGGAAATCATGGTTTCAGGCCGGCGGCGGCGTCTTCGCCGTCTCCGGCCCCGCCTGGCCCGAAAACCAGCAGATTGTCGCGATGCACCGCCGTGTTGACGCAAAGGTGGCCGAGTATCTCCGGGATTTCGCCGGAGCGCCTGCCCGCCGCCAGCCGCAATTCGTCCGAAGAGAAATTGGCGAGCCCGCGGGCGAATTCCCGCCCCTCCAGATCGGCGATGGCCACGCTGTCGCCCTCGCGGAAATTCCCCCGCACCTCCCGGATGCCGATGGGCAGGAGGCTTTTCTTCTTTTCGACAATGGCGAGGCGCGCCCCGGCGTCGACCAGCAGCGCGCCGTCCAGGCTCCTGCCGTAGGCCAGCCACTGGCGGTAGGAGGAGGCGCGGCGCCCGGACGGCAGGAAGATGGTGCCGACCTGGCGGCCCCGGGCGATTTCCAGCAGGATGTCCTCCCGCCGGCCGTCGACCACGATGAGCGGGATGTTGGCGGCGGCGGCGGCTCGGGCGGCGTTCACCTTCGACGCCATGCCGCCCGAGCCCAAGCCGGATTCCGGGCCGCCGGCCATGGCGAGGACGCCCTTCGAAAACTCCCGCACCTCGGGGATCAGCCTGGCCCCCGGCTGCGTCGGCGATCGGTCGTACAGCCCTTCCACGTCGGAAAGCAGGATGACGGCGTCGGCGTCCACCAGTTGGGCCGCCGAAACGGCCAGCGAGTCGTTGTCGCCCATTTTCAGCCGCAGTTCCTCCACCGCCACCGCGTCGTTCTCGTTCACGATGGGGACGGCGCCCTCCTCCATGATGGCGAGCAAGGTGTTCCTGGCGTAAAGGAAGCGCCGGCGATCCTGGAGGTTGTCGCGGGTCAGGAGCACCTGCCCCACCTTCAGCCGGTAGCATTGGAACAGTTGCCGGTAGGTCTGCATCAGCGCCACCTGGCCCACGGCGGCGGCGGCCTGTACGCGGGACAGCTCAATGGGCCGCGCCGGCAGGCCGAGTTCCGCCGTGCCGGCCGCCACCGCCCCGGAACTGACCAGGACGAGTCTTTTCCCCTTTTCCGCCAAGTTGGCGAACTGCCCGACCAACCGGGCGATGAAGGCGGTGTCGAGGCCGCCCCGCAGGGAGGCGAGCAGGCTGGAGCCGACCTTGACCACCAGCGTTCCGGCCTTGGCTATGGCTTCCCGGGATGCCGGGCGGTTTCCGTCGTCCTTACAGGTCATAGGTCAAAATGTCGATGGCCCGCCGGCAGATCTCGGCCCCGTAGTCGGTCCAAATCCCCTGTCCCCAGTAGCGGTAGCAACTGGTCTGGGAACAAAGCAGATGGAACAGCGCCTTGCGGTAGCGGATGTCCGAGGAGGGGATGTTTTTTGTCTTTTCGGCGAAGAGGGCGCTCGCCTTCTCCATGGGGCCGAGGACGTTGTCGTAGCCCCGGGTCCAGGAGATGTTGTTGGTCCAGGAGCCGCCCTCCATGCTGAAGCGGCCATCGATCCGCTTGCATTCCTCGATGGCCTTGGCCAGATCGCCGCCAGGCCGGTAGTTCTCGAAAAGCAGCTTGCTCCATTTGGGCTGGACCACCGGCAGATCGTCCTCCCCGACGCCCAGACTGAAAAGGTGTTCCAGGTATTCGGTGCCGTTCATGGCGGGCGTGGGCGAGCCGGACGCCTCCGACATGGCCTGGCGGAACATGGCGGGGAATTCGTTCATCATCACGCCGCCGTTTTCGCCATCCCCGATTTGGCAGACAAAGGGCGGGATGGATCGGCCGGCCAGGGTTTCCCGCTGTTTGGACTTGGCCTCGTAATAGGGCTGCATCTGCGCCACCAGCTTGGTGTCGGAGCCCTGGGTCTTGATCAGGGCGATGATCGACGCCTCCTCGCCCTTGGCGTTGCGGCAGACCAGGCGGTTTGGGACATAGGGACGGTCCGGCCCCTTGCCGTCCCCGGGCAGCTCCAGCGAGTGCTCCTGGAGCATCACCCAGAGGAAGCCGGCGTCCTTCAGCGTTTTGACGAACTCGTAGGCCACGTCCGGATGGTTGGGGAGCGCCATTTCGGCCGGGCTGAAGCCCCTGACCCTGGCCAGGGCGTCGAATCCGAAGAGGGCGGCGAAATGCTGCTGCCAGGCCTTGACCTGGAGGCGGTAGTCCTGCACCGGGGTGGAAGGCGCCACCGCGTGCCCCCAGGCGCAGCCCAGCCATTCGATGTTGCCGGCGTAGCGCCGGTCGCAAGTCACGCCGCGCAGGCTGTCGATGACGTCGTGCAGGCCCATGCGGGGCAGGCCGTAAAAAAGGCAGCCGGAGTAGTCGAGCATGACCCGGGGGGCTTTCCCATGTCCCGCCAGTTCGGCCACGAATTCCGCTATCCGCTTGTAGCACCAGTGGAAAACCGAGGCGTTGTGGTTGTCGCCGATATCTGGGTGGTCCATCATGTCCTTCAGGTTGGAAATGATCTCCGCCGTTCGGATGTCGCCGCCGCCGGCCGGGATCAGCGGCTGCTGCATATGCAGGGCCACGCCCCAGGCGGAGTTGACGCGGTTGAAATCGATCCGGCTGTCGGGAAGGTAAAAGGGCCCCTTCCGCCGCATGGTCTCCTCGACCCGCGTCTCCTCGCCGCAGAAATTGGGCCAGCCCTCAATGGTTTCCGGGATGTCGGACATGGCGGTTCCTTTCTCGTGGTCATGGGGGTTGCGGGATCGGATGCGACAAATCCGACCCGCATTCATATATGGTCACGCCGGCGGAGCCGGCGGAGGGCAGGGCGGGCGCCATGAACTGCCGGCAACCGCCCGGCAGATCCGTTACCCGGCTCAAGTGGCGGTGGCCGCAAAAATAGCCGCTCACCCCGGTCCGCCGGAAAAAATCAGCCAGTTTTTCCGCGCCGGCGAGTCGGCTGCGAAAAAAAGGCGGCAGACCGGGGGCGTCGATGACGGGATAATGCCCGGCGGCCAAACGCATAACGCCCTCCGGCGGCCCGGCCCAAGCCGCCGCCGCCCGCGTCAATTCCTCCAGCTTTTGACTGCCGCCGGAGAAAAACGGCCAGGACGGGGCGGCCTGTTCCAAAAGCAGTATTTCCACGCCGGGCAGGCGGACGACGCCGTCCGAGCCGGCCCGAAGCCCCAGGGACAGGCGGCGGCCCAGCCTGGCCAAATCGGCGGGGGGAGCGCCCCCGTAAAAATCATGATTGCCGCCCACCGCCAGGACGGGAACGCCGGCCGCCGCCAGCGGGGCGAGCATTTCCTCGGCGGCGGCGAATTCGCTGGCCAGGCCGTGCTGGGCGATGTCGCCGGTCAAAATGGCCAAGTCGGGCGGACTCGCCGCCAAACGCCGCACCGCCTCCGCCGCCCTGGCCTCGCTGTGGCGCCGGCCGCGGATCAGCGCCTGGTTGGCGAACCCCAGGAGGCGCTTCAGGTTCAATTCGCCCCAGCCGGGACGCCGGGCCAGGTGCGGGTCGCTCAGGTGGGCGATGCGCATCGGCAATCCCGGTTATTGACCCATCTCGGCCGACAGCGCCTCGATCCGTTGCAGGGCATAATCCCGGTAGGCGGTGCCGGCGGCGTAGAAATCGGCGGTCTGGCGCCAGTAGCGGAGGGCCAGCTCCTTGTTCCTGGCCCGGCCCGGCCCCGGCTCCCCGGCCATGAGGTCATAGCAATAGGCCAGCATATAATAAGCCTCGCGCGGCCCGCCGGGCGGGGTGTCGCCGGCGGTGGTGGCCTCGTCCAGGAAGCGCGCCGCCTGCTGGTAATGATTGGCGGCCTGGGTCGGGTTGCCGCCGTCCCTTTCCAGTCCGGCCAGCCGGAAATTGATGATTCCCAGGTGGAAGGTTTCGGCGTAGGCCGGCGTCCCCAACCGCAGGGCGGCCTGGAAATACGGCAGGGCCTCGGTCAGAGGCTGGCTGACCGCGGCCTTGTAGGCGGCCTGGGAGCGGCGGTATTCGTCCAGCGCCGCCCGACCCGCGCCCTCGGGCGGGGGGGGCGGCTCCGGCACGGTCAGGGCCTGGAGGTAGGCGATGAGCCCCTGGGTCACCGCCACCTTCTTGCGCTCCTGGTCGCCGGCCGCCTGCGCCAGGGTGGCGGAGTTGCCGATGGCGATTCGCGCGTTGGCCAGCGCCTGGTTCCTCTCGTCAATGATGTCGGTCGGCGCCGACCTACCGACGCGCGACATACCCTGGACGTCGAGGTTGCGCCGGTGCGCCCAGCGGTAGAAGATGTCGGCGCAATTCCACCAGGCGTCCCACTCCCGCCGTCCGAGGTTGGCGGCCTCCTTGGCCAAGTTGGCGGCGTGGGCGAAATTGTTTATTTGCGGATCCTGGTGGGCGTAGACCTGCGACAGCGCCATATAGGCGTGGTAATTGGCGTCGTCGGCGTTCAGGGCTTCGGTCGCCTCCCGCACGGCCGCGTCCAGGTCGCCCTGCTCCAGCAATCGCCTGGACTCGGCGACCCGCCCCTCGGACAATTGCCGCTTGTTGTCCGGACGGCCCGGCACGGCGGGAGGCGTCAGCGGCGGCGGCGACAGACCGGCGTCCCCGATGGGGCGGCCCAGGTCGGGCAGGGGCTCGAGCGGAACCGGGGAGTTGATCAGGGACGTCGCCGACGGCGCCTCGGCCGGCCGTTGCGGCTGGTCGGACGGGAGCGCCGGCGGCGTCAAGCCGCCCCGCGGATCAGCGAAAAGCGATCCATTGCCAAGATTCGGCGGATTGTCGAAAAGCGAATCAAAGGCGGAATCCGGTTGATTGCTCCCTCCCGGCGGCGATAGGGAATCGAAAAGCGATCCGCCGCCAAAGTTGTTTGGCGGACTGTCCCCGCCCGCCGGCGTCGGAGCCATGGGCGGCGTCGGATTCAGCCAGTCGTCGCCGAACGGCGATGCCGGGGACCGCGGCGGCGTTCCCGGAGCGGGCGGCGGTTGGAGGCTGTCCGGAGCCGGCGGCTGGAGTGCGACCTCCGAACCGGCCGGAGCTGGCAGCGTCGGGCCCGGGGGCGGAATCGCCGCCTGGCCGGAAGACGGCGGCGTCGGGATCCAATCCCAGCGCGGCTGGTCCGGCGGCGGACGGGACGCCTCGGCCGGCGGCGCCGGGGGTTGGCCGCCCAGCGGCAATCCCAGCATGGCCCTGGGAACGGAGCCGGCGGTGGATTCGCCGCCCGGTCCGGATTCCAGGCTTAGGGGATATTGATAGGGATCCGGCGATGCCGGC
>JAISYD010000198.1 GCA_031270145.1 Planctomycetota bacterium | reverse complement strand
CCGATTTCTTACGCTGTCGCTTGCGCTTTTCGTCGCCTGACGACGGTTTAGCCAGCGGAAAGGATGAATCCATGGTTTTATTTCCCCGCGGCCGGTTGGCGGCCGCGTTCTCCGTGTCGGCCCTTATCCTCCTCTTTGCCGCCCGGCCCGGCCGGGCCGGCGACGAGGTGGTCTCCAGCATGCGGAATATCGACGCCGTCGCCGAGTCCGGCGGTTTCAGCCTGAACCAGGTCCATCTCCCCAACGCCCAAATTCCGGAGGGCGATTTCGCCCCCCCCCAGACCTTTGAAATCGCCAGGCCGGAGGGCCGCCCGCTGGTCGTCGGCCAACTCTACACCTCGGGGCGCGAAATCCGGCTGGAGGCGCCGAAGCGGGTTTATTCCCAGGGGGAACAAGCGCTCCTGACGCTCCGGAACATCGCTCCGACCCAGACCAATGGCCAAATCTACACCATTTATGTCCAGATAATCCGCCCCATCCGCGCCACCCTCAGGTATGACGCCTTTGTCCAGTCCCGGATTTCAGCCCCGGCCGAACTGGCCGGAACCGTTGTTCCTGACGGCGAACAACCGGCGGACACGGCCCCCATCGAGGTCGTCAACCTCACCGATCCGGCTTGGAAGGGCGAGGCGGATCAACCCATCCAGGTGGAAGCGGTCAAAGCCGAGATGGACGCCTTGTTCGCGGAAAATTCCGCCGCGCCCCGGACGGAGGAAAAACAGCCCGAAGCGGGCGGGGCTGTCGCCGTGGAGGAACTGGGGTTGGAGGTCGTCCAGGCCGACCTCCCCGCCGCCCGGCCTGCCGCCGCCGCGCCGCCGGCGGCAAGGGAAACGGTTGCGGCGGAAGAGGCGGCGGCCAGGGAAGCGGCAGCGCTGATAGTTGCGGCGGTGAAAGAGGCGGCGGCGATCCGGGAGACGGCCGCCAGGGAGGCGGCGGAGCTGGAAGGGGCGGCGGCGGACGAGGCGGCGGCGATAAAAATGACGGCGGCCAGGGAGGCGGCGGCGCTGAGGGACGCGGCGGCGGACGAGGCGACGGCGATAAGGGAAGCGGCGGCCGGGGAGGCGGCGGCGCTGAAGGAGGCGGCGGAGACGGAAGCGGCGGCGCTGGAAAAGCTGACGCTGGCGGCGGCAACCAGGGAAGCCGGGGCGAAAGAGGCGGCGGCGCTCCGCGACGCTTCCCTGCCCTTTGTATCCCTGATTACCCTCGGGGTTTCCGACATGGAGCGATCCGGCGCGTTTTACGAGGCGCTGGGCTGGCGGAGGGTTTCCCGCAATCCCGCCGATCCCGCCGTTTTCTTCCAATTGAACGGCCAGGCCCTGGTCCTTTATCCGCTTTCCGATCTCTTGAAGGAGCAGAACATGGCGGCGGCCAAGCCGGCGCCGGGGAACGTCACCCTGGCTCTGCACGTCGCCGGCAAGGACGAAGTGGAAGTCATCTACCGCCGCTTCCTGGCCGCCGGGGCGGCGGCGCTCCGGCCGCCTTCCGCCACGCCCTCGGGAGCGGTGAGCTGTTATGTGGCCGACCCCGACGGCAACCCCTGGGAAATCTCCTGGGTTCCGCGTTTCCGGATCGACGCCGGCGGCGGCCTATGGTTGCCGTAAGAGAATCCCGGCATGAGTGACGCCCTCCTGTCCGACCTGACCCCGCCCCAGCGGGAGGCGGTCGTCCACATGGACGGCCCCATGCTGGTGGTGGCCGGCGCCGGTTCCGGCAAGACCCGGGTGGTTACGCGGCGCATCGCCCACCTGATCGGCCAGGGCGTTCCGCCTCGGCGCATCCTGGCCCTCACCTTCACCAACAAGGCGGCGCGGGAAATGCGCGGCCGGATCGAAAAATTGGTCGGGAAGGCGCCGTCCTGGATGGGCACCTTCCATGCCGTCTGTGCCCGGCTGCTCCGCCGGGACATCGGCCTCCTCGGGGACGGCCGGGACGGCAAATTCTCCATACTGGATCAGGGAGATCAGGAAAGCCTGGTCAAGGCGGCGCTCAAGCGCCTGTCCGCCGCCGGCAAGGAAAACCGCCCCGCCGCCGTTTTGTCCCGAATCAGCCGAATCAAATCCGACTTCGTTCCGCCGGAGGGCTTCCAGCCCGAATCCTGGCGGGACGAGATTGTCGGGCAGGTCTACGCCGAATACGAGCGGGCGCTCAGGGCCATGAACGCCGTCGATTTCGACGATCTCCTGATCCTCGCCGCCCGGTTGCTCGAACATTCGCCCGCCGCCCTCGCCAGTTACCAGGGCTGGTTCCATTATCTGCTGGTGGACGAATACCAGGACACCAACCGAGCCCAATACCGGCTGCTTCAGGCTCTGGCCGGCTCCCGCGCCAACCTGCACGCCACCGGCGACCCCGACCAGTCCATTTATTCCTGGCGCGGCGCCGACTATCGCAACATCATGGATTTCCAAAGCGATTATCCCGGCGCCCGGCTGATCCGGCTGGAGGAGAACTACCGCTCCGGCCGATTCATCCTGGACGCGGCCAACCAATTGATCCGCCACAACCTGGAACGTCTGGACAAGGATCTCTTCACCTCCCGCCCCGGCGGTGAAAAGGTGCGGCTGGTCCGCCTGCCGTCCGACCGCATGGAGGCCATGTGGGTGGGGGACGAGGCCGGGCGGCTGCTGGCCGGCGGCGCCAACCCCGGCGAGGTGGCAATTTTCTACCGCACCAACGCCCAGTCGCGGCCGCTGGAGGAGATCTTCGTCAACCGGAACATCCCCTACCAATTGGTGGGCGGCGTGCGCTTCTATGATCGCCGGGAAGTGAGGGATCTCCTGGCCCAGTTGCGGCTGCGGGTCAATCCCCGGGATATCGCCAGCCTTCGCCGGACGGCGGCGTCCCGCCCCGGCATCGGCGAGAAGACGCTGGAGCGGATCGCGGCGGCGGCGGCCGAGGCCGGCGTTCCGGCCTTTTCTTTCCTAGCCGACCCTGGTTTCGCCCAATGCTCCGGCTTGGACGGCCGGAGCGGCAAAAAAGCGGCCGATTTCGCCCGCTGGTGCGCCGGCCTCGCCGGCATCGGCATTGAGCGGGCGGATCGGGCGGTGCGCGAAATCCTGGGGCATTCCGGCCTGCTTGAGGCCCTGCAAGCCGACATCGGCCGGGACGAGCTTGCGGAAGAGCGCATTGAAAATCTGTACAGCTTGGCGGCCAGGGCGGAGGAGTTCGTCCGCCAAAGAACGGGCGGCGACCGGGAAGGCGAAGGCGCGGCGGATGGACGCGAAACGGCGGAGCCGGCGCCGGCCGCCGATCTTCCCGCCTTTCTGGAGGATGTGGCCCTGGTGGCCGATGTCGACAACCTGGATTCGGACGCCTCGCGGATAACCCTCATGACCCTGCATAACGCCAAAGGCCTGGAGTTCGACGACGTCTTCCTGGTTGGGCTGGAGGATGGTCTGTTGCCGCACCGGAACGCCGCCGGCGACGCGGCGGTGGCGGAGGAGCGGCGGTTGTTCTATGTCGGCCTGACCCGGGCGCGGAAACGCGCCTGGGTCAGCCACGCGGCCAGTCGGGCGCTGTATGGCAGCCTTGAGCTTCAGCCGCCCAGCCGCTTCTTGGGCGAATTGCCGGAAACGGCCCTGGAACGTTTCGATTTCGCCGACAGCCGATCCGGCGAATGCGGCTCCGGCTTCCTTTTCCGATCCGGGGGAGTGAAACGCCGGGATCATCGCTTCCCGGCGAAAGGTCCGGCCGGCGGCGATCTTTTCGACCTTGACATCGACATCGACGCCGACTTCGATCCCCATCCGGGATTCCAACCCGAGCCGGACCCCGGCTTTCCGGACGAGCCGGCTCCGGCCGGCCCGGGAGCGAAATTCGGGCGGAAGCCGGAGAGGCGGCGGTTCCGGATCGGGATCAGCCGGCCGGCCGGCGATCCGCCGACGCGTTTCAAGCCTGGCGACCTGGTGCGCCATCCCCTTTTCGGCTCCGGCAAGGTGTTGAGTGCGGAAAGACAAAAAATCATGGTGCAGTTCTTCGTTTCCGGAACCCGGGTACTGGCCACCGACCTGGCGCAACTGCGGCGGGAATAGCGGCGGCAACGGCGAACCGCCTGGCGCCGCAACACTAAACCGCGAATAATCTTCTGATATTGAACGCCATGGAAATCTCCTGAACTTGGCGGCGATGGAATCCAGGCCATCCCGCCTTTTGCTTTGACAATTATAATATTATATGCTTGCGGATGGATATGGCAAGAGTCCTGGCGCTATCCATGCAAGTCCGGGCAACGAAGAACAGTATACGGATAAGACAGATGATAGTCCCTCAAACCGAATAATCCTGGATTTTTTCGTTTGACTATTGACATCAAGTTGTTATTGGTATATAATCGCAATAATGAATAAACAACTATAAGAACTGAATATCTTATGAATCAACGCAACACCATTCAACGGTCTTTGGTTCTTGAAGCGGTTAGGGAGTTGCAATGTCACGCTACTGCTGACGAAATCTATAATACGATCGTGAAAAAACACCCTGGCATTGGTAAGGGGACGATATATCGAAATCTGGTCCGATTGTCCGATACCGGCGAAATTCGCAAAATGGCTATGCCAGGCGGAGCGGATCGCTATGATCATATATGTCACGAACATTATCACGCAAGATGCGTGGCATGCGGCAGGGTCTTTGACGTGGAAATGGAGTATATCGCGGATTTGGAAAGGAGGATCAAGGATACCAACGGATTCGTGTTTACCGGGCATGATGTCATTTTCAAAGGTATTTGCCGTGAATGCACCCAAGGAGAACAGCCATGAAAAGCTTTACCACATTGGATTTACAGTATGCGCATAGGTTTTATGGATTCAAGGGAGAAGCCCAGTATTTGCACGGCCACACGGGAATATTGACGCTCGAAGTCGAAGAGTCTGTCAACATGGGTGTCAATATGGTATTCCCCTGCAATGAAATCAAGAAAACGGCTTGGGATGTTTTACAGAACTTCGACCATGCGCTGGTGTTAAGGGAAGACGATCCTTTGCTTCCCGCGATTCTCAAGGTATATGAAGAACAAGGCATTAAGAACGGTGCGGCGACCAATAAACAAAAAGGCCCCGCTTTCAAGTCGGACCTCGCGACAGCGTATCCGGAATGCCGTTTGGTTGTCACCAAGGAAACAATGACCGTGGAAGGCATGATCAAGATAGTTTACGATTTACTGAAGGACAAGCTGAATATAGTCAAAATAACATTTACAAGCGGAGTAAATGGCGCCACGCAAGAGTATGAACCCCGCCTGGATATGGATCGTTGTCCGTTGTGCGGCATTTCGTTGAACGAGAAGGGTGTTTGTCCGAAATGCGGATACAAGAAATAGGCGGATTGCGGGTATATCGTAAATAACGGGAAGACTCCATCCTCCGGCAAATTGGACGAATTCGGGGACACGAGGATTGCGGGGACATGTTGTTTTTTTATCCGGCGGTATGGATAAAAAAATTACGTGTCCCCGTAATCCGTGGATAAGTAGTCGTCCCTGAAAAAATGAAGAATGAGTCAACTGGCCAGCCCGACGGGCGGCTTGTCAAGCCGCCCGAACCGGGTGAACGAGGCTTTGGAACGGCCAGGCGGGGACTGGGCCTGAAGGTTTGCTCGGAGCCGAACGCCAAACATGAACAACCGCCGTTTCATTCCAGGTTGGGCGGCAATTCCACTGTCGGCAGATTGGAGGAGGCTATATTGCCGGCGTTTTTGGCCTCGACGGCCAGGAAGGCGTCGACGGCGGCATTGATGTCGGTCACCCGGGGAAGCGGCGGCGGCGCTTCTTCCCGCCAGCCGGCGGAGGTTGCCGGCGTTTCCGGGGCCGGCGTTTCCGCCTCGATCAGCAATTCGTATTTGCCGATCATGTCTGACGGGATCGGAGCCGGAGCCGCCGCCGAAATGTCCTCTGTTTCCCGGATTTTGATCTTGGCTTCGGGCTTCGCCTTGACTTCGGGCTCCGCCTTGGCTTCGGGCTCCGCCTTGGCGGCCGGTTTATCCGCCTCCACGGCTTTCTGGAGCGTCGGGAGGACGGGAAGCGGCTCCTCGCCCGGCTTTACCTCGCGAGGCGGGGC
>JAISYD010000187.1 GCA_031270145.1 Planctomycetota bacterium | reverse complement strand
AAGGAGAATGTGTTGATTGGCCGGATCATCCCGGCCGGCACCGGCTTCCCTCAGCTCCGGAAGTCGAACATCCGCACCCAGCCGCTGCCCCGGCCCGAAGTCGCGGGAGACGAGACGCCTGAGGACGAAATCGGGCTTGATTTGGAAACCGCCCTGAATGGCTGACGGGGGTTGGACGGGCAGGGTTGACGCCTGAAAAGGAGCGGGCGGAAATACGAATTTGGCGACAAAGCTTCCTGCGCGGCGACGAGCCGCTAAGGTTGTGGCATTGGCGCATTGGGTCTGCGCGGCAATCCCCACGCTGGCCGCGCCTTTTCCGGGGCGACGGTTTTTCGCGCCCGGCGCGGCGGGGAAAATTCACGGCGTACGGTAGCCAGCCTCCATGTCTCGCAGCCGCGCCTCCGCCATTCCGCCCCAGAATTCCGGACCCGTATTCACCGAGTCGCCGCCGGACTCGCCGGCCGGCGCGGCGGCGGCGATGTTCCTGGCCATCCGGTAATGGTTGGCGGCGATGTCCGCTTGGCCCAGTCGCGCCATGTTGTCGCCCATCCCGACCATGGCCTGGGCGCCGTAGGCGTCGCCGAAACGATCATGAATGTCCTGGTAGACCGCGTAGGAGCGGCGGTAAAAGCCGGCGGCGTCGCCGCTTTCGCCGTCTTCTCGCGCCAGCGCCTTTTCACCGGCCCGGAAATACTCGTTGGCCAGGAGCAACATGGCGTTCCTCAGCATCGGGCGGTAGACGCTGGGGCTGCGTACCGGCCCGTCGTCGTCCCCTAGCCGGCTCCTTTCGAGCGGCTCTCCGTCGCCGCCCAGTTCCTCGCGGATTATGGCGGCGTTCAATTGGAAGCGGTTGAGCGAGGTGTCGAAAAGGGCGGCGGCATAGCGGCGTCTGTCCTTGAGGTTCTCCAGATGGACCCGCGCCAGGGCGGCGAGGGAATCGTCGTTCCGGCCATCGGCCAGGACCAGCAGGGTTTTCGCCAGCAGGAACTCCGCTTCGAAGCGGGCCGCCATCACGTCGGCGTAATCGGCCGGCTCCACCCGCACCGACAGGCCGTTCCCCCCGTTGCGAGTCAGGGGATAACGCCCAAGCGCCTCGGTCAGGTTTTCCCGAGCCCGATCATAAAGGGCCAGCCAGGGGCTGTCATCCTCTCCCTCCCGTCCGATTCCGGAGGAGGCCGGAACGGCGGCGCCACCCCCCTCGGCTTGCCGGCGGGCCCGCTCGGCCATGGCGTGGCGGAGCTTGGCCAGATCGAAGGAGCTCCAGCGCCAGACCCGGGCGATCGGGCTGATGCCCTGGCTTTGTCGGAGATAATTGAAGGCCTGGAGCGCGGTCGCTATGACGGGATCATTGTTCCGGTCGAGCTCCGGCAGGGGATCGGCGTCGCTTCCCAAAAGCGCCGGATCGTCTTTCGCCTCCCCCTCGTCCAGCAATACCCGGCCGATGAAATAAATCGCTTTGAAGCGTTCCGGGGAACGGATGGCGATGTTCCTCTGGAAGGACCGGATCGCTCCGGCCGGATCATTCAGAAACCATTGGGCTCGTCCCAATAGGTTCAAGGCCAGGGACACCGCCATGGTCGACTCGGCGCCCGGAACGGAGGCGTGGCCGAAGCGTTCCATGAAGCGTTCCATGCTCTCCACCGTCCGCTCCAGGAGGCCGGCCCGGAAAAAAGCGTCGCCCGCGTTCAAAAGCGATTGCATTTCCCGGGGCGAGCCCTCGGCCAGGAGCGACACGTCCAGGTAGCGTCTGGCCGCCTCGGCGGTCAGAGGCAGAGCCTCCAAGCTCCGGCCCTGCGCTTCGCGGATGTCGGCTAGCCTCTCCCGGTTCAGGGCCAGGGCATGGTTGATTTCGCCGGAATCGCCGCGATAGCGCGATAGGGCGGCCTGGTAGGCGGCGGCGCTTTCCACTAGGCGGCGGGCCCGATCCGCCAGCGTGGCGGACGCCTCCGGCGGCTCGCCCCATTTCTCGGCCAGAGCCAGCAGCATATCCCGCACCTCATCCGGATCCACCAGGCCGCCGGGCGGCAGTTCGGCAGCCGGCGGGAAGGGGGGATAGCCAATCGTCCCGGCGCTCCCTTTGCGGGCCAAATCATAGGGAAGCGCTTCCTCCAGGAGCAACCGATTCCGCCAAACCATTTCGTCATGGGCGAGCATTTCGGCCGGCCGGGCCAGGAGCGATTCCAAATCGGCGTCCCGCTCCCCGGGCGGGAAATTATCGGCGCGGTAAAAGTCGCTTCGCCGCAGGACCTCGTTCATGGCTCGCACGAAGCGATCAACGTAGGCGTCGTTCAGGCGTCGGCCGCTGGCGGCGTAGCGGGCGATTTCGCGCCCCTCCGGCGAAATCGCGTCCCACAAGACCCGCCACACCCCGGGGGCGGCTTGGTTGGCGGGGCGGCCAAGACTGGCCGCCAACGTCCGCCAATCGGCGTCGCCGGCGGAAAACCACAGCGGCAGGGGATGCATCCGGCCACCCAGGATCAACAGGCCGGCCTTCCGCAAATCCCCGCTGTCGATGGCGGCGACGGCCAGCCCCAGGCGGGCGGCCAGGATCAGCTCCGGGCTTGACAGGGGATCGAGCATTTTTTCCAGCCGCTCCCTGGTTTCCCGCTTCAGGCCCAGGCGCCAGCTTTCCCGCGCCGCGAGGACGAGGGCGCGGTCCCGCGTCTCGCCCTCGCCTAGGTATCCCGCCGCCCGATCATAGTTTTCCATCGCCAGGGAGAGATAGCGGCGCCGCTGCTCCAACGGCGTGGCCATCCCGCCCCCAGCCATGGCGACCAGGCTGCCGGCCATCGCCGAGGCGGGAACGTGCGGCAGCGGCAGGGCGAGTTCTGGCTTGGACAGGAGGTTTCCCACGGCCAGGGGCGCGGCCAGGGTACGGCTAGGCAGCGGTTGCCCGGAAAACTCCTCCAGCCACCCCTTGAGCGCCGCGCCAACCAGGGAAAGTTTGTCCGTCCCGGCCGGTTCGCCGGCCGGGGTCAAATCGGCCAGGCGCGAATTGACCTCGGCGAGGCCGAGGACGGCGGTTTCGCGCTGCTCCCGGGTCGCGGCGGACGAGGCGGCCAGGGAGGCGTAATAGCCGGCCGCGGCCGCGTAGGCGGCGGCGGCCTGTTCGGTGTTGACCCGGCGGTAAATCTCGCCTTCGTCTCGGTAAATGGCGGCCAGGCGCTCGGTCACCAGGGGGATGTCCCGGCTTTCCGGCTCGGTGGAGAGGTAGCGGAGATACCAATGCTTGGCCTGTTCCCGCAATCCCATGTCGTCGGAGGCCCTGGCGATTAGCATGCTGATGCTGTCGTATTCTTCCGGCCCCAACTCGAAGGCCCGCCGGGGAAGATCGCCGCCGCGCGCCTCGTCGCCGATGGAGCGCCTGAGTTCCTCGCGGCGCCGGTCGTCGATCCCGCGCTGGATTTCGGTTAATACGGCCAGGGCGAGTTCCGGATGCCGCTGGGCGATGTCGGCCCCAGCGATCCGGTAGCGGATGTATTCGTCGCGGCGTTCGCGCCGCAACCGTATTTCGTCGTCGTTTTCCGCCAGGAACTCCTCCGGCGAGGAGGCGGCTTCCGGGGTCCAATCGCGGCGATCCAGATAATTGGCGGCGGCGTAGGCGGCGGCGTTGTCCGTGGGGCGGAGCATTTTTTCCCACAGAGCGGCCTCGCCATAACTGGCGATCGCGTCCGCCTGGTGGTTGGCGGCTGGATCTGGGTTGGCCTCGGCCAGTATGCGATTGGCCTCGGCCAGCAGGAGGTGGGGATTGATGAATTCCGGAATGGAGGGGAGCTCCCGGCGATGGAAGACGAACAGGTTCATGAAGGCGTTCCTGGCCGCCATCGCTTCTTCCGCCGGACTGGCTGCAATCAGCGGCAGGTCCGGATTGATCGCCCGGTAGAGGCGATCCAGTCCCTCGTGGTAAAATTCTTCGGGCGTCGGTGGGACGACCGCTTCTTTCTCGGGATAAACGCTCCAGGCGAACATGGCGAGCCCGGCGGCGGCGGCCATGAGGATGAAAGGGTGCCAGGCGATCAGCCGTTCGAGGACACGCCGGGCGATCCCCGGTCCTTGGGGAGCCGCCGCCTCGCCGGAAGCCTCTCTCTCCGGCGCCTTGGCTGCGGCGTCGGTTCCCCCGGCAACCCCGGCCGCGCCCTCTTGGCTTGTGGGAATGATTTCCGCCTCGGCCATGCCGTCTCCGCCATCGCCTGGATGCCGCCGCTTGGGCGCCTCCAACGTGGCGCTCAATTTTTATCGTATGGATTGCGGCCAATTGATCAAGAGGGAAGCCACAAAACCCTGGGTTATTTAGTCCTCCCGGTTAAGTATAATGGCCCGGGAATTTAAGACAGCGGTTTGAGTAACAGTTCGCCGATGAGTATATTGATACGTATTTTATCCAAGAGGCGGACGACGCGGAAGAGTTGCCAGGCGGCATTCAAGGTTAAGGCGACGTTTGAAGCGGTTGCGGGTGGTTCGGGTTGGCGGTTTACCGGCTTGCGCCGCCTCTATACTGGATTTGGACCGAGCCTCGGGCCGGCGGCGGATCCCGGAAATGCGGCGCGGGCTTTTTCCGGATATCTTCCCGCGCCTGAACCGGCCGGAGCCGGCGGAGGACGCTTTGCGGAAATGGCAGGAAAATGCCGCATAATTTTGTTGTTTACTTTATCGCGGCGCTCCCGTATCATAAACTGTGGTGCGGCTAGGAGCCTCGGCAAATCGGCGCTTCTCCTGGCGGCGGCCCGGTTGGAAAGCCGGGACGGCGTTCTGGCGTTGAATCCGGCGCTAGCCGGCAAAAGCGGGCGGGGAGGGACGGGATGAGGAAAATCGTCGCCGGTTTGGTTGTGATCCAGGAGATTGTCGGCACCGTTCTGCTGGCGATCTTCTTCGTCGCCATCGTGGCGCAGATTGCCGCCCGTTACCTGGGGGTCCCGCTCCTTTGGACCGAGGAGGTGGCCAACTACTCCTTCATCTGGGCGGTGTTCATGGGGGCCTCCGCCATGGTTTACCACCGGGCCCATTTCAGTTTCACCTTCTTCAGGGATCGGTTCACCGGCCGGAGCGGGGCGGTCTACAGCGCCCTGATTTCCCTGGTCCTGTTGTCCTTCACCATCGCCATGGCGGTCTACGGCCTGAACGTGGTGTGGATTTTCTGGAACTACAACTGGATAAACCTCCCCTGGATGAAAATGGGCTACACCTGGCTTTGCCTGCCGATAGCCGGGTTCAGCATGTCGATTTACAATATCTGCCATATCGTGACCGCGGCCGGTCAGGCCTTCGGCGGAAAAGGGGAATCCGCGTGACCGCCATCCTGATCATCGTATTGTTCGTCCTGCTGATCTTCCTGGGGACTCCCATCGCCTTCGCCATTGGCATCATTTCGCTGGTGGGGATCAACACCATTCCCGGCACCCCGAACATGACGGTTTTCATGAAGATGTTTAACGGCCTCAATTCCTTTGTGCTTTTGGCCATCCCCCTCTTCATCCTGGCCGCCAACCTGATGAACGCCGGGATGATCACCAAAATGCTGGTGGACTTCTGCATCGCCCTGGTCGGCAACATCCGGGGCGGTCTGGCCCACGCCAACATCCTGGTGTCCATGATTTTCGCCGGGGTGTCCGGGGCGGCCCAGGCCGACACCGCCGGGGTCGGCAAAATGCTCATACCCGCCATGATCGACACCGGCTACGACAAGGAGACGGCGGTCGGAGTGACGGCCGCCTCCTCCACCATCGGCGTCATCATCCCCCCGAGCATCCCCATGGTGGTCTATGCCGGCCTCACCAGCGCCTCGGTGGCGGCCCTGTTCATCAGCGGCATGGTCCCGGGCATCCTCATTGGCCTGCTCATGATGGGCATCGTGGTGTTCATGGGGCGAAAGCGGAACTTCCCGGTTTATGCCCGGGCGAACCGGAGCGAGTTATGGCGGCTGTTCAAGAAATCCTTCGCCGCTCTTCTGGCCCCAGTAATCATCGTCGGCGGCATCAGCACCGGCTGGTATACCCCGACCGAGGCGGCCGCCTTCGCCTCGCTCTACTCCATGCTTATTTGCGCCTTCGTCTACCGGACGCTCCGGCTTCGGGAGTTGCCGGGTCTTCTCCGGGAAACCCTGAAGCTCAGTTCCCTCTCCCTTTTCGCCCTCGCCACCGCCAGCGCTTTGGGGGAACTGCTGGGCTACTACAAGGTCTCCGATTACGTCATGCTGTTCTTTTCCGACTACATCACCAGCCCGCATGTCTTCATGCTCATGGTCATCGCCTTCCTGCTTTTCGTCGGCACCTTCATGGACGCCATCCCGGCCATGATCCTCTTCATTCCGGTATTGCTGCCGCCGGCGCTGAAGCTGGGCATCAGTTCCATCCATCTCGGGCTAGTGACCGTCATCGCCCTGGCCATCGGCCTGGTCACCCCGCCTTACGGCCTGTGCCTGCTCATCGCCGGCTCCATCGCCGATTTGTCCATTGAAAAATCGCTCTGGGGAGTGTTGCCCTACATGGTTTCCCTTTTGCTGATCCTCATCCTGGTGGCCATGGTCCCCGAGGTGGCCTTCTTTGCCCCGCGCCTGCTGGGACTGATGTGACGCTCCTCCATGAATTGAACGGGCGGCGCATCTGCTTTTCGACAGGGTTGACACCGCCCGGATTATCGGCGCATCAATATGATGTTACGGATAACTCTCATTCACTTCGCATAGTAATGCAGCACTTTTTTGATTGCTTTACCGATGTCCTCCGCATGCTTGACGGTCGTTTTTTCCGACCAGGGGATATACAGCATGCTATAACATGCTTTGACAGCTTTTGGACACATGTCGAGCGTTATCGGGTAATTTTTGGCAACGACATCATACATATAAATGGGTTGCGGAATGAAGCTTGGATAACATGTTACACCTTCAGCCGTCAATGCTTTGGCGAGTACCCGGTTGTCCACTGTGAATGCATCGGGATCGATGGGCAAGTCGTAGTTGAAGAACGTATGGAAGCCATCGGCCGTGTCGCCCTGGGGATATACTCCGTTCAGGTCGGCCAACAAGCCGGAAAGATGGAGGGCTGATTTGCGACGGCCGTCAATCATCGCATCCAGTTTGTCGTACTGGGCGATGCCAACCGCCGCCTGAAGATCAGTGAAGTGATAGTTTGGCGCAAGAAACAGGTGGTCCCGGTATTTTTCGCGTGGCCAAGCCTTGTCATGACAGTGGATCAGTTTACGCCCGCACAGTTGGTCTTTCCTGGTCATGACCACGCCGCCGTCGCCCGTCGTCATTTGCTTGGACTGCTGGAATGAAATGCACGTGAGATCTCCAAACGTGCCAACCAGTTGGCCTTTATATTTGGTGAAGATGGCTTGGGCGCAGTCTTCGACAACATAAAGCTTGTGCTTGCGCGCAATGGACATGATGCGATCCATGTCGCAGGGGAATCCATAAAGATGAACCGGAATGATGGCCTTTGTTCGCGGAGTGATGTGTCGTTCGATATCGTCCGGATCCATGTTTTGGGTGATGAGATCGACATCGACAAAAACCGGATCCGCATTCTGCAGCATAACGCCGAGAATTGTACCTATATCGGTGATGGAAGGCACAAGAACCTCATCGCCGGAGTCGAGGTCAAGAAAATTCATCGCCGTGTGCAGAGCGGCTGTTCCCGACGAGACGCATATAGCCACATCCATCCCGTATTTTGCACGGAATTTCTCCTGCAGCATTTTCCCTTTCGAGCCACTAATGAACCCCATATTACCGCCTTCGATGACCTCCGTCAGTTCCTTGATTTCCTCTTTTCCTAAACTCCTGCCGGAACTATTGTTAACAGTCGGAAGAGCATAATCGATCACCGGAGTGCCGCCATCGACGGCTAGTTTCTGAGTTGTGGTTGTCATTTGCTTCTCCTCGTAAAATGATAGCTGTATGGTGGTTCGGCATTCACCAATGGAAATCCCATCTCGAATGAATGTCTACAAATACACACCGCGAATTCTTTTTGCCGAGGCTAGTTTTTCCAATGCGATAATGTAGGCAGCGGAGCGATAGGAGATATTTGAATCCCGCACTTTTTGGACGACGTTTTGGAACGCGGTCACCATGATGTCGTGAAGCATATTGTTGACTTGAAGTTCGTTCCACATGAGCGATTGAATATTCTGCACCCACTCGAAGTACGAAACTACGACTCCACCCGCATTGGCTAGTATATCGGGTATGACGGTGACGCCGCGCCCCTCCATTATCGAATCAGCTTCGACAGTGGTGGGACCGTTGGCTGCTTCCACAACGATCTTCGCGCGTATTTCTTTGGCAATCTCTTCGGTTATCTGATTCTCCAATGCGGCCGGTATGAGGATGTCCGCATCGCAGAGGAGGAGTTCATGGTTGCTGATGAACTGCACGCCGTCTTCCATGTAGTCTTTCAGCAAATGCTTTTTATTATCCAGGAAGCGAATGATTCGGGGAATGTCGAGCCTGGCTTGATTGTATATTCCTCCTGAGACATCGCTGACGGCAACTACCTTGCATCCTGCCGCGTCCAACAGTTTAGCCGCCACTGATCCGACGTTACCCATACCCTGTACCGCAACCTTCATGTCGGATGCATTCTTACCTAGGATTTTAAGAAGTTCCTGCGTTATTATGGACACGCCGCGCCCCGTAGCCTCCGGCCTTCCAAGAGAACCGCCTATTTCCACCGGTTTTCCCGTGACCACGCCAGGCACCGCACGTCCTCGAAGCATGCTGAAGGTGTCCATTATCCATCCCATGATCTTTCCATTGGTGTTGACATCCGGGGCGGGAATATCCTGATCTGGCCCAATAAGAGGAGCGATAGCGGTTACATAACGTCTGGTGAGTCGTTCTATCTCGGTTTCTGAAAAATTTGTCGGGTCAACCGTAACCGCTCCCTTGGCGCCGCCATAAGGAATCCCGACCACGGCGCACTTGAATGTCATCCAAGCGGCAAGAGCCTTGACTTCATCCATATTGACATCTTGATGGAAACGGATGCCGCCCTTGAAGGGGCCGCGGACACTGGAATGCTGTACCCGATATCCCTCAAAGACTCTCAGGCTACCATCGTCCATTTTCACCGGGAAAGAGACCTTGAGCTCTCTTTCCGGGTATTTGAATGTGATGTAGTCTGATTCATCCAATTTCAATAGTGAAGCGGCGTTATTCATTGTAGTCAGAAAGTTTTCATAAGGATTGTAGGTATGCTTCTGCTTTTTCATGTTAGTGGCTACCATAAGGGAACCTCGATCAACGTTGTTTTTAGGTTGTCGCCTTTGACAAAAGCCCGGTTCAAGAGTTTTCACCCTGAAGCGGCGGCCATTTCGGTTGTTTTTTGCTGTTTCATTGCCTCGCCGCGCCCCCG